>CALVRF010000010.1 GCA_944358495.1 uncultured Bacilli bacterium | reverse complement strand
CAGGTAGTATTTTGATTATCCCATATAATACTATTCTAATAGGTGGTACAAAAACACAATTTTAAAAAATTATCTTTTTAATATTTATTTATTAAAACATTAAAAAAGGTACAAAAAAATGTACCTAATATCAGTTAAATTTATCTTCATTTATTTATAAATAATGTACCTAAAAAATATAAAAAATAATAAAAATCGTGTACTTTGCGTGTGTGATTTGTCAGCAGGTTAAGTAGGTATGACAAAAGCACGCCAGTGGCGAGTTTTCTTTTATTTTTCAAGGAATTTCGAAAAATTCATTGTCGGACACTTTTCTTTTTGTATGACATTTGTTAGTACAATTTTTGCACCAAAAAAGGGCTTTTTTAGCCCTTGTCATACATTTGTTAGTACAAATTTAGCTGTTTTTGGCAATAAAATGTACATTAAATTTTGTATAAAATCAAAAATTCAATCAAAAATAAAGTACCCAAATTCTATTGTTTAACAACCATATTATTAATATTTCCCTTATCATTTTAAATTGTTTAATTCTCTATAAATTTGTTTCTATTATCAATTTCATATAGTAAAAAACTATTTTAAATGCCATGTTTTATTATTAAATAATACAACATACGTTTTTTCAATATAGTTAGCAAATTCATCTATAGCACGAAAAATTTTTTTTATAAAATAAAATTTTTCAAGTTCTTGTTTATTTATTCTAGAATCAGTTAGAAAGTTTATTATTAATTTATCATTAATTTTAACATCAATTTTTTCTATATATTGATATTGCCTTATTCCTTTTATGTTATACCCTAAATATGCTAATCTTTCTTTAGTCGTATCTAACTTATCAGCAAATCTCAATATAGTTACAATCGGTGTTTTAAGATATCTAAAATTACTGTGATACTTTATTGACATTAAAATATCATTATTGTACTTTGAATTAATATTTTTATCAGCAAAATATTTTTTTACTATTTCATAGCCATTTTTAGCATGATCTTTTTTTCCATATAAACATCCTAAGTCATGTAGAAATGCTGTTGCCATTGTAACATCCATTAATTCTTTATCACAATCTAGTTGTACAAGAACATTTTCAACTATGTTAACGACATTTCTTATATGAGATAGACCATGATGAGCCCAAAGATTCCTAGAACATTCCAAACTATCAATTTGGTTATAAATTTCTAATAAATCTTTATCATTACTTATAAATTCATACATACTAAACTTCATATTTAATTATTTAGCAAATCTAAATAAAAGCATAAAAATATGCTCCTATTAGTCACTAATTCGTACATTAACACCATCTATATTTTTATATACTCTTTTTGCATTTTTTGATACTTTGTTCATAATTTCATCTTCCAAATCAAAGCCTAACATTTCTGACAACCCCATTAAATAGATGGCTACATCAGCGAGTTCCTCTCCCAAATCATCTTTCTTTTTTCTATAAGCATCGTGAGCTTCCGCTACCTCTCCATATAGTAAACAAAATTCCTTGTTAACATCAGTTGTATTAAAACCTTTATTAACTTTATTTTGCCAAATATCCTTCTGTATTTGTTTCATGTCCATTATTTTGTACCTCCTTAAAATTATTGTAATATTTTATTACTCTATTTAAATTATATAACAAAAATTCATCTAATTCAATAGGTTCCAAAAATTTATCATTAACTACTGTAACAACAGGATATAATATATCATTAATCTCAATATACCCACAATTGTTTTTAATATGTTTATAAGCAAATATGTCCTGTCCATAAACCTGTTCCATAGTTGCCTCTGAAACAAAATGACCACCATTTGCATATCTATCTAAATTTCGTTGTTTTCGAACATCCAATTCAGAAGTCAAATTTATAATTATTGTATTATTACAATTCGGTAATATATTCAAAATTAAACCTATGCTTCTCTTGTAAACATCCTTGTCAATTTCTTCTTCATATGCATAATCAAAACCTCTTGAAAATTGGATTATATTATTATTTTTTTGTAATTTTAAAACAGCTTTTTCCAAAATTAAATCCCACAATATTGGTCTAATAATATCATGACCTGTTCCATTCATAGCAAGTCTACTATAGTGTTTTATATTATTAAAATCAGATAAATACTCATTATAAATATCTTTCATAAATGTTATTTTTGATTCAATTTTTTTAAACTTTTCAATATCGTTGATGTTTGCTACATCATCCATCATAAATACTTCTAACAGTGGGGATAAATCATCTATATCCGTAAATATATTATAGTTTTTCTTAAGAAAATTAATAAAAGTTGTCTTACCTGCACAGGAATTTCCAATAACAATAATATTATTTGGAAGCTTTAATCTTTTTATATCTAGTAGTGATACTTTATCCCTCAAACCTAAAGGTCCTATCTTTTTTATTGAAGCAAAACTGTTGCTTATCCCTTGAGAAATAGATAAATCTAAATTTTTGTTTTTTACATAACTGCCTAAAAAACCACCTATAAAAGTATCACCAGCACCAGTTGTTGAAATTACTTTTTCGGCTTTATGAACTTCATAAATTAAATTTTCTTTTTTATTCATAACTATAACTGGTTTATCCTCATTAGTGATTATTTTGATGGGAATGTTTTTTACAATGTCTTCTATCACAGAATATTCAGCCATATTACAAAATAGCATATCTATTTTATCTAAGTATTTTTTTACAAGGGGAATATATTCTTTTACACTATGAATCATTACATCTATTGACAAAGTATTATATTGTATTTTAGGATTATTTAAAATTTTATCAACATCAACACCTTTTCTAAAAGAAATATGTAAATGATTGATATTAACTGTTTCAGAAACAGAAAAATTATTGTCATAATATTTTTTTGCACTACAAGTACCATTTATTTCATCTATTTCAAATTCAACTAGTGGATTATTGTCACCTATTACATTTATATCTTTATTATTTAGTTCAACTTTTAATTTTTTATTAACATTACTAATAATTGCAATTTCTACATCAGAAATATGACGACACGAATAGGAGCTATATATGGCACTACCACCAAAAGTTTTGTGGCATCCATTTTTTGTTACAATATGATCAACAGAACTATTCCCAACAAAACAAATATCTATCATTTTAATACAAGTTTTTTGACTGATTGTTGAACTTCAGTCTCACTTACCTCTTTTGTATCAAACTTGTGCACGTCTACAAACTGCTGAGTATAAGACATAATAAAATCATATTGTCTGTTTAGATCATCATAATATTTTGCAAGATTTGAATAGTCAGAACAATCGTTTTTTCTTCTTTTTAATAGTTCATTTTTAGGTGCTGTTAAGTATATTATAAATAACCCTACACTTTGATAAGCAAGTAATAATTCCTTATAATCAATTAACTGTAGTTTACTTGCACCTCTAAGAACAGGTCCATATACCATTTCACTAATAAAAGAACGATCTAAAACCAAATCATCAGTTTCATTTTCTAAGAGTTTCATATATTTTGTCATTAAATCCAAATTTTTTGAATCATAATCAAAATGATGTTTGGACATACCTTGAGTCACTAGGTAATCTACTAACGTTGTTTTTCCTACTCCATCCATACCCTCAACTATAATCATTTTATCCCCCCTATCAACTTATCGTCTACATAAACAAAGTGTATTTACTTTACCACTGTTGTTAAGTGGACAATTTTCTGGTTTATGTTTATTGCAATAGTGTCTTTTATAGTAAATCAAAACCAAATGTGCCCACCAAGTAGCATTGTTATAATCTGGTATATTCAATTCTTCATAACCATTCTTAATTATAATATCTTTCAAATCCAAATCATTAACTAATTCTTGCAATTGTTGACGAAGCTTATCATGTCCTATTGCATTTTTATATAAATCAAATCCTAAACATGGCAACTCAACATCTTTCATACCACTATCTACTGGCATTATTCCGGATTCATAATATCCTCGCATATACAATACACAACATTGTGCGACTTTATATGAAGCACCACTAACATTTTCAGCAATCAATTTAATTAGTTGTTCGTTAGGAATATATAACAACTCCTGTTCGTATTCTTCAATAAACTTCATCATCGAACATAAGTATTTATATCTTGAGTTTGCTAATCCTAGTCCTTTTATGATGTCTATAATTTGTTCTTCTAACATCTCTGTAATTTCTTCATAAGTGAACGAATCTAATTCCTTTATTACTTTTTGATAACTATTTATCATATTATAAGAAATTCTTGTTGAAAGACCAGCTATTAAAAGTCTCTTTCTATAATCTTCTATATCTAATGGCCACCACATATTATTATCATGATTTTTAAAAATATCAGTCTTAACATCCGGACAATTGCTACAAATGTCCAAAATTTGTTTCAATTCTTCTTTTGTCATTATTTTTGTATAATATTATATATAATCAGTCGTAAGAGAGATTTTACATAAATAACTGACCAATATACTACTATATTCCTTTCGCTTGGTTTTCTCTCAAAATTTTATTAAATAAACTTGAATTACTAGAAATTATTTGAGTATTTAATAATTTTTCTAATTCATTTATAAAATGAATAGTTGGTATATTAGTACAGGAAATAATTATATTTTCATAAGAATTCCTGTAATTTTCAATAATGAATTTTTTTAATTTGTTTATTCCAAAATCAAAATAATCTTCTGTATTTAATAAATTTAAGTTTATATTTTTTAAAACCGAAATATCATTTTTTTCCAATTCACTTTTAACTTTTTTCCCCAGTTCTTCATTGTATGGAGTTATAAGTAAACATTTAGATATTTTTCGTTCTTTAGCCTCTTCGATTAAAGAAGTCGCAGGATTATTTGCAGTAGTAATTTTATCGCTAATAATAGCAGAAGATGTACAAAAGAATGCAATATAATTTACGTTTAAATATTGCAAATCTATAATTTTTTGATAACTATCTTCAGCAAGTTCCTTTAAATATTGTAATTTGTTTTCCTTATAACTAGTTTTATAATCTAATTTTGCAATGTAAAAAGAATATTGTTCGTGTTTTATAATTTGTTTGTTTAATAAATATTGTAATTCATATTCAACAGTAAGATTAGTTTTGGGAATTAATAAACCAATTCTTCTCATATTACCTCGCCAATTAAAGTTCGATTACCCTCATAACCTATAACCCTTATTTTATAGAATTCATCTAATTTGAGTTTTTTGTTTTTTATAACAACTCTTACTGGGCAAGTAGCCATTTGTCTTAAAATTGAATTTCCATCTTTATACATTTCCATTCTTAATTCTGTAATAACCAAATCTATCGGAAAAACTTTTTTTAACATTGGTATTGTAAATTTCTCTTCTATTTCATTTGACCAATTAGAAAATTCTTCTAATTCTTCTGATGTGTAACGATCAAACTGTTCACCATATGGTGAAGTCAATTTTCTAGCAAAAACTCTCCTTACCCAATTACCTGAAGATAAAATCTTTTCAAAATTTTTTAAATTGTGTGATAATGTTTCATTGCTTTGCCCATCCAAGCCATAAATAATATTAATTCCAGGCAAAAGTTTTGGGATACCATTATCACCTCGTTTCTTACCATATTTATTGATTATTTCAATAGATTTATGAATATCCTCAATTGTACCATTTAAATTACATTTTTCACGAACAACAGGATCAAAAGATTCTATGCCAAATGGGGTTATATTTCCAGCCGTAGTATACTTAGCAACTATTTCGGTTATTTTTTCTCCCTCTATTGTATTTACATTATGCGGACTAACATTGTCTATGTGTAATGTTTTGATATTTGGACAAGCATCCCAAATCATTTGAAATAATTGTTCAATTTCATTGACATTGCAATTTTGATATGCATAGAAATTTGGTTGCCTTCCTAATCTAAAATATCGTGCTCCCATATCATATAAACTTTTAATTTCTTGGGTTATATCTTCTTTATTTCTAAATTGTAATGGTAATCCCCTCATTCCTTCTATACAAAATGTACATCCAGGATTTCTATTACAACCAGTAGCAGTTTCTATTTCAAATACAAGAGGTCTTTCAAGTTGATTTAATATTCTTGCTGATAGTACCGCTATTTCTCTTAATTTATCATAATTAGGTTTAAACTTATGACCAGTTTCACCTAAAAAGTAATTATAGGTGTTTCCGAAAATAATTTCGTCAAATAAATTCTGTGGTACAGTTTCTTTAATACTCTTTCTTGTTAATTCGCTACCTCCCAAAGAATAAAACAATAACTTTTTAGAATTATTATCACAATATTTATGTAATAATTGTTCTACTTCACTAAAAGTTGGTGGCTCTGCTGATACATACTCATATTTTACAAAGCATCCCATAACAACATAAATATTTTTTGCATTCTTAATTATACTCTCTACATTATCTTTGTTTTTGGTAACATTTAATATTCTTTTATTAAAAGATTGTGCAAAATGGTGTTCACCATTTGCATATCTTAAATCATCTATAGTCAAATAATAATATTTAATATTTTGTTTTTCTAAACATCCAACAATATATCTTGAATGCACACTTAAAAATGGTGGAACACCTAATCCTGATGGTTCATCAGTATAACAATCTATAATTACATCATAATCCATAAAAACACTCCTAACTAATCTATTAATGTAATAGCATGAAAAGGGATAAATTTTTCACCTAATTGCTGTATACCTTTGAATAATATTTCATGTGTATCATCAATTAAAGCGACAAAGTCACAATCATTTGATTCTAAAAATCTTTTTATTACATCTATTTTGGCTTGTTTCCTATCGCCAAAATTATTATTCATAGTAAAAAACATATTTTTCTCATTAAAGAACGGTGCATACTTTCTCAGCCACTTTGTTTTTTCTTCTGCTTGTTCTTTATAAAAGCATGAACTTAAGATGTACATTTCAATCCAAGATTCTTCATTTATCTTTTTCAAATTGTTAATTGTAGTATATATTGGTCGCTTATTAATATAAACACCTTTTATATTATTTTCTATATTTTTTCCTTCACCAAATCTATAATCAGCAATAACCCCATCCATATCAACAAATATAACTAATTTTTGAATTTTTTTCTGTTTCCTAATTTTTCGCAATTCTTCCAATAAAAACATTCCATTAAATTTCTCCTTTTCTATACAAAAAAAAACAGGCAATATTTAATAATAATATAGTGTTCTGCCTGTATAAAATATACTTGTTCGGTGTCTTTGTCTAATGTTGACACTATAGTATCCATATTTAAATTAAATAAAACAAAATTCATTTAATTAGTAATTATTATACATTTTAGTAATAAAAAGTCAATTATTTTTGGAAATTTTTGGTAATTTTAATTAGTTTTCAAATATATAACTAGGATCAATAGCAACAAATTTTTTCTTATCTTTATCATAACTTCTTACTTCAAAGTGTAAATGAACTCCTGTCACTTGTGTACTACTCCTATTTTTTCACCTCCTAAAATTAAAAAAGAATCTCTCTCTTCTGAGAAAAACTCTATCTATAGCAATCTTAACATAGTAAAGTATCTTTGTCAATGGTAATTTTTCTGTAAAATAACCGGTAATTTTACCAGTATATTTACTGTACACTTTTATATTTTTATCCCTTATTTTACTTAATTTAGTCATAAACAAACATTATACTTTTTTAGTACTGTGTTACTAACTAGCATCAACAATTAGTAAATAAAAAAATATGCATCCACCTATAAAATATTGATTTTTTTATTATATATTTTATCTATATCCGTAATAATGATTAGTATTTTCTGCAGTTGATTCAGAAATTTCTTTTCTTTTTGGTAGTATTAAATTATAGAAATTAAACACAGCATCTTTGTCATTTCCCATTGCTTGAGAATGGGCTTTTAATTTCTGAGTTTGATATCTTCTTTATCTTTTTAAGTTCTGCTTTGACTTAAATCTTTACTTTTTCTAAATTATTTTTAGACTTTCGCGTAGCTACTACATAAGTTAAAATAGAACCTATTAAAGTTATTACTAATTGACCAATCCATCCATATTTTTACTTTATACAGCCATTATTAATAATACATAGTTTTCTATTTACTACCAAAAAACTCTTTTCTCAATTTTTCAAACGGTTCAAGTATATTATTTAGTTCAAGTAATCTTATTGCTATTAAAATCAAATTATATGTTTTATCATACCATTTTAACAACTCATTGTCATTTAATTTTGTTGTATATTCTTCTTTCTCCTTTCCTTCTAAATTATTATGCCTAATATTCAATTTATTAAATGCCATAAACAAATTACTTTCAAGTTTACTATTTTTTGATTTAAGTTCTTGTCTCTTTGGTTCTAAGTAATTAGATAATTCTATTAATATTTTTTTCTTTTCACCAATATTTTCAGCTATTTTAAAATCATTGTATTCCATTATTAAGTCTGCTATATTATCGTTAACTATCGTAGCTGTGTTAATTGTGTCAACATCATCCTTAACTAATAAAACTTTATAATCATCTTCAATATAAGCTTTATAATGTAATTCATTTAAAATAAAAGCTATATTTCCCATTAGCATATCATCATCTAGCTTAATAAAAAACTGACCAGGGCCATAATTTGTATAATATTTTTCTTTAAGAAAAACTAAAAACTCTCTAATGTTTAAAATAAGCTCACAGAGATATAAACAATCTTTAATATGGTCTTTACCACAATCAGTTTCTCTTTCAATCTCTTCCATTACTTCCTTCAAATTAAGCTTTGTACCTCTATATTTCCATTTTGTAATCCAAGAATTAAAAACATATCCATATGTATAAGCATAATTGTTTGGACCACTTATTAGATGTGAATTTAAAAACATATCTTTGATTTTTTGATATTCTTGTTTATAATTGATTTTTTTATTCAAAATATCATATATACTTTTACTCATGCCAAACCACCTAAGTTTTATTATATCACAAAATAACTTATATCTTATAAGAAAATAACCATATAAAAATTATTATCTTTACAATAAAACAAACATTGTAATGAAATAATATAATTTGTTTCAGTACCATTTTTAAATACTGCTTTTTATTTTTAAAGGCTTATAATTATCTATTTTATAAAAATAGGTTTTTTCTAGTTTATTAATAACATCATTATATACTTCTTTAGCATCCTCACCATTTAAAATGAAAAATTCAAGTAGTGAATTATATATTTGAAGGAAAGAATCTTCATCAGTTTTGTAATAGTGATAATAAGTTAATAGCAACCTGGATAAAATTTCACCCATTCCTTCCTTTATGATTTCTCGCAACACTTTATTTTGATTATCCATTTTATTCCTCCAATTCTTTTTAGGTTGTGTCCATGTTAGCTTCCTTTTAAGAATTAGTCAAGGTATTTTTGAAAATTAAAAAAGGTATTTTACTAATACCCTATTATTTGTACTTAAAATATAATCATTCTCGTGGTATTATGCTAAGCAGGTGCCAGGATGACCAGGGTCTAAATAAATTACTTTTGAAATTAGAGGTAATTTTTTATTTTCTGCACTAACAAAATTAAAAGCACACAGTAAAAGAGCAAAAACTAAAAACACACCCACTTTATAGTTGAACATCAAATCACCTAATAAAGTATATGTGTTTATTTTAATAGATTATTACTTTTTATTATATAGCTTTATCCGTTTAAAATGTGTATAATAAAATTAGGAGTTGGTAATTATGAATATTTTTAATTTTAAAATTAATATTATGGATAACATTGATTGGGATTTAATTAAATTTATTGAATATAAATGCCAAAACAGAATGCCTTTAAGCTCTAATGAAGCGAAGTATTATTTAAGTTATGTGTGTTTTATGACTAGAGAAAAGTTAAGTATCCAAAGTGATAAAACAATTAGTACATATGATTTTTTAAATAAGTGTGATTTAGCCCAAGCAATAATTGTAAATCATTTTAAAAGTTTAAATGTTGAGTGTTACCCGATTAGTACACAAAAGGCAATTACCGATGAAATCGTTGGTCATTCTTTTGTATTGGTGGTTTTACCTATCAATAGTGCAAAAATAATTTATCTTGTTGATCCCACTTACACACAGTTTTTTAATAAAGAACATTGTGTAGATGAAAATTTTAAAGTTATGAATGGCATGATTGTAACAACTCCAGAACCAGGATATTTTGTTAGTAAATTAACTGAAGATGACCAAGAAATTATCCAAGAATTTTTGACATTAGGATTTATGGAATTAAATGAGAAAAACAGTAAAATATATGGAGACAGTTTTTATAAAACAAAAACAGGTATTCCACTTGATGTTAGCAAGCATTTAACCATGCCGGGGAATGTATATATTAAAGGCTTTTTAAAAGGAATTTGTAAGTTATCACACGATAAAGAAGAACTTGAAAAAAAAGGCTTGTTATTAGAGCCAGTTTATAAAGAAAATATCCAAACTAAAAAGAAAGCATCATAGCCTTTAATCTAATTTATCTTCAACATATAAAATACTAGAATCTCCATAGGGCGTGGAAACTCTACTTTCATAAACATCATAATTTTTCAAAACTCTAAGTTCTCTTGAATTTTCTAGACTTAGATTTTTTAAATTGTCTAAAATATCTTGGATGTGTGCTTTAGGATATAGTTCTTGTTTATGGGCAGCAATAAAGTAATCAAAAGGTAATTTAAAAGTATTTTCTATCGACTTAATATTAGTTTTTATGCTTTCTGATTCCGGTAAAAATAACCACAAATCATTACATATCGCATCACCAGTTAATAATATTTTAGGTTCTTTTAAAAGCAGACCGATAGAACCCTTGGTATGCCCTTTTAAGTCAATTACTTCGGCGTGGATATTACCTAAATTAATTTGAGTTCCTATAGTTATTTCTTTTATTTCTGGAAGCTTTTGTTTGATATATTTTTTACTATCTTCTTCAGTAAAAACTCCTCTTCTTTCGATTTGACCAGCTATTCGTTTCCTCGTTTTTGCGCTGTTACTTTCTTTAAATATTTCTTTATCATCTAGTGATAGATAAATCGTATCAAACTGAAAACATCCTAATGTATGGTCAGGATGACCATGGCTAGCGATAACGATTAATGGGGTATCAATCATTTTTTCAATTTGTTTTTTTAGATTATAAACGCCATAGCCCATATCCCACAAAATGGCTTTTTCTGTACCTTTAATTAAAGTACAGTTAACTTTACGATATTCCTCTATTTGATATATGCTCGGATATAATTCTCTTATATTAAAGCCATGTTCAAACATTGTATCACCTACTCTTACAAAATGTTAATTAACAATAGTTTCCTTTCTATAAGATTATATCACATTGTGCTCGATTTTTTTCACATTAGGTTTGGCTTGTCAATATTTTTGCCCAAAATGTTTGATAAAAAAAACTTATTCACTGTATAAATAAAGTTTGTTTTATTTCCATATATGCTAAAATATTATGAAACTATAACATATGGATTGGAACTTTCTCCTGTTCCTAATAATTTGATATCAGATTTTAAATAAACTACAGGTCTTACATCCTGAGTTTTTTCATTTGCTACTCCGTTAGTAGTATTTGAAGTACCATATGATGAAATTCCTCCATCAGTATAAATAAAGTAAACTAAATTGTTTGTAAGGCCGTGGCCATTTATTGTCCAATAAGAAATATCATAATTGAATAACCAATTACTTTCTCGGCAAATTGATACATTATTATTATTTGAATTTATATTACCACACTGCTGAGTGTTAGAAGTCGCTCTTATATATTCACTAACAGTTATTAAGCCAACCATACCTTTCCACTTAACAGAGTTTTCAGAATCAATTTGCTCATTTAAATTAATTGTAGGAATAACCATCCCCACAGAAAAGTCATGACTAACTATATAAGTGTCT
Organism: uncultured Bacilli bacterium; assembly: GCA_944358495.1. Classification (GTDB taxonomy): domain Bacteria; phylum Bacillota_I; class Bacilli_A; order RF39; family UBA660; genus Coprosoma. The sequence continues at coordinate 10,687 of CALVRF010000010.1, read as the reverse complement.
TCAGTAATCGAAGATAAAAATTCATTATTTAAATATAATTGTAAAGTTGAATTCTCCCAATCATTATAATTTTTTCCATCGACTTTTTCACTGTTCCAATACATTGTTCCTATACTACCATCTTTGATAATTTTTATTACTCCAGCTTTCTCTACGGATAATATCCTCCACATTTCATTATTAAAAATTATATAATTATTGGGGCTAGATCCTTTATAAATATATCTTCCCATTTCATATTCATCAGCATATAAACCATCTCCAGAATTTACAACTAAAGCTTTTAAGTCTTCAGGGGTCATGGCTTTTTCCACAATATTTCCTTTGGCAGTTATATTTATGCTGGTTTGAAAAGCCGCATAACCAACGCACAAACATAAAAGTAATGATAATGTACTGATGATTAAAATTTGCTTTTGTTTTTTTCTTCTTTTCTTTCTTATTTTTCTCATAATTTTTTCTCCTATTTTCTTTTAATATACCATTTTGGCGTATTCAAATATTTATTTACGCCGAAATGGTATATTTTTTATAATCAAGGTCGAGGGTCTATGATAGGAAAAACTTTAAAATATATGCGAAAAAGTAAAAATTTGAAACAAGATGTTTTAGCAAAAACGATTGGTATTTCTCAGCAAAATCTTTCTCGTTATGAAAATGAGCAAAGAATAGTTTCTTTTGATACTATTGAAAAAATTGCAAAAACATGTGATTACGAAATATATTTTATCCACAGTAAAACTAAAGAAAAATTCAAAGTTGATGATTTAAAAAGAAAAGATATTTAAAAACGCCTTAGTTTGGCGTTTGATAGTCAATATAAATGGTTTGTTTATTGGGGTTTTGTGAGTTATGAAAGATTAAATTTATTTTCTAAATATTGATAATAAGATTATTTTTTATCAATATTTAAACTTCTAGTGATAATTGGTAGTCACTATTATTTAACATTTTCAATTTCTTTTTCATCAACATATTCATAATTTAGGGCATTATTACTAGTAACTACACTTTCACCAATTTCATTTTCTAAATCTTTTCTTGTATTACTAGCAATTTTGCCACCACGTCTTGCGACTTCTATGTTTTCATTTAGGCCTTTAGGACTTTTCTTTTTGGCGATTTCTCTAGTGGCTATTTCACCTAAATCAGCTAAAGCTACTTCAATATCAGTCATATTATCTCTTAAAGATTCTTTTCTAAGCCCTTTGAATGATTTATATTGTTTTGCAGTCATGCCGGACCATTCTTTATAAATTTCGTTGGTTAGAATTGCATATTCTTTTGATTCCGTTATTCCGCCACCTTTCCATACATCTGTAAGTTGCTTTCTATCCTGAATACCTTTAATTCTTTTAGCAATCCAATTTTCATCATAACCTTTGACCCTATATAAGTCTATTGCTCTTTGTGCGGCAAGTGATGGGTCAAATGTTTCATCTATTCTTTCACTACCTAATTTGGCAAGCCATTGTTTAATTGGCTCAGCATTTTTACTTGGTATAGATTCAATAATTCTAAACATTCCTTCAATATCAACAACGTCAGTCATACGATATTTACCATCTTTAGCTTTAAGTTTCAAAGCGTTACATTTTGTAACGGTTTCATTTCCTTCGTCTTTTAGTCTCTTTTTAAGTACTCTCCAATATGTTTGTGGATTATTGCTTCCAGACAAAACCCCAACTATATCCACAATACTTATAAAGTATTTTTCTTGGTCTTTATCCCAGACCGTTCTTATTGTCTCATTACTAAATATTTTATTTACTAGATGCATTTTATCTTGATTCATAATTTACCCCCTTGTTTTATATTGTATCAAACATTTGTTCTTACCTCAATATTTGTATAAGTCTTTTATCAATTTTTATGTACACCTTGTTGCAACTGGCGAAAATGTTCTACTTGCTTAATACATTTATATCTTTGACTATAATAGTTCTATTGATTAAAGCGTATAGTTATCTTATTAGTGGATTATTTACGTAATCTAAAATTAGGCAAAAGATACCTAAAAGCGCCTTAGTTAGGCGCTTGATAACCAATATAAACTGTTTGTTTATTGGTGTTTTTTTTGCAGGTTATTAAAGTTAATGTTTGCTTAGTTTTATCGCGTTTTATAGAAACGTATCCAGTTTTTTCAACATCATAAATATCACTTATAACATACCTATATTTATTATTTTTATAATGAATATAAACTATGTCATTTAAGTTTAGCTGATCTAAATTTTTAAAATAGGCGATGTCACTGGAGCCACTATGAGCAGCAAGAATTAAATTTCCTTGTTTAGCATTAGGCATTTTAGAGGTTTCAATAACTTCTATATTTTTGTCGACGTCATTTTTTTCTTCATCATTAGGATAAAATTCTTGTATTAAATTTATTTTAGGTATTTCGATAACCGGACTCGCTATTTGGCCTTCGGCAATATTTAGACTACTAGTAATACTTACGGCTAGAGCGATGAATTTAATTAAACCTTGATGCATGATAATTATATAATTTAGCTATACCGAAGTGTTTAATAACATTGTTATCATTAGTACTTGGAACTTTAACAATTTCTTCTTCAGGAGTATCTTCTTCGGGAATTTCTAAACTTTTGATTTTAAATTCTAAAGTTTCTGGTGACGAAATCCTTAAGGCAGCTAATTTTTGGGAATTATCTTTAACATAAACTAATAAAGTTTTCGTGTCGTAATTTTTTCTTTTTAAAGAGATAGTGTCTTCGGTAACATTATCACTAAAAGTGATGATTAAAGTATTGTCTTTAACTGTAATTTGATGATTTTGGGCTTCGCTAATACCAAAACTTGATAAAACATTATTTTCATCTTTTATTTCTATGGTTTCTCCAACATAACCACTAATTATTTCATTAGTAAACGATGGGGTAATACTATGTTTTTGAACAAGATTTAAAATTTCCTCTTTTTCTTTTTCAATGTTAATGATATTGCCCCCATTATTTTTAGCCGTCGTCCATGTAATTTCGACATCTTTTATGGCCCTCCAAATCAATTCTTGGGTAGCTATATAATATTTATCGGTTTGATGACCGGGATATTCGTAACCATAATATCCAAGCTTTTCTATATATTCTCTAGTTTCTAAATCTAAAGAAGTTTTTGACCAATCAGGGTAGCTATCATAAATACTGGTCGTAATATCTTTCCCCGGCTCAATACAATAAGCTAATCGTCCATCTAGAAAAAATTTAGTGACATGATTGGATAAAGTTTTGCCATCGACTTTTAGATTATAATAAGTATTGTTTATCCTTTGATAAGTGATATTTTCGGCTTTTACTGAAGTTAAGCCTAACCCTAGCAAACACAAACTAAAACAAATTAACCATATTTTTTTCATTTTCTCTCCTTTCTTGCCCCTCTATAAATATCATACTTTGCGAAGCCTCTTAATTCCTGCTTATTTGGAGCAAAAAAGAAAAAAGTATTTTGGTTAATACTTTTTTACAAATTTCCTAAATTGCTTTAGGCAGTTTTCTAGTTTTAATAGCTTGATATATCACTAAAATGGTAAAACTGATTAGGCCAATAACACTAATAATCTTTCCAATATTAAAATATGGGGCTTCATAGGTGATAGAAATTTGGTGATGTCCTTTATCAATTTTAAAACCAATAAAGGCGTCATTGACCTTTTCATATTTAATTTCTTGACCATCAACTTTAATATTAAAGCCTTTATCATAAGGAATAGTTAAAGCAAAATAACCATCCTTAGTGATGTCAATTTCTCCATTTATCACATCACCTTTAGTAGTTTTAGTATCAACAATAAATGGGTCAACATTATTTTTTAAATTTTGAATTTCTGAATAATCTAAAGTATACATTTCAATGCCATTAATTGTATAACTACCTTGAGTAAAAGTGATATTGAGATTTTTAATTTCTTTTGGGCTTGAAATGGTATAATCAAATGTTTGATTGTGATTATAGTATTTCCACTCGCGGCACGTTAGTTTATTTTTAATTCCATTGATACTGATAGAGGTATCACCTAAGTCACAACTTTGCGGATGAGAAACGTGAATTCTAACTAGAAGTAATTGGTCTTTTAATGGCTCTTGCAAAGTTAATTTTAGCTTACCATCTTGGTGACTTGTAGTTTGGATATAAGCTTGGCCATTTTTTTGATTTATTTTTAAATTTTTAATTTGTGTATCATTTATTTCTGGGTTATATTTTTTAATATTGGAAGATAACTCTTTGGTTTTGGCATCTTTGACTACAATATTATTCATTAAGGCCTCTACTTTATAGGGGTATTTTAGTTGTTTATATTCGCTCTCACTAATAAGATTATTACTGGCATAACCAACTGGCATCGCACTTTCATTAATATAAAGTTTATAACTGCCTTTTTTATCTATTTGTTTATAACCTAACGGAGCACTTTTATCGGTTATATAATATTTTACGCCCATATAGGTTTCAAACATAATGTTTTTATCTTCATGAGTAATTACGGAGTTTCTAGATGGTAGGTTATTATTGAAAATATGATAGAAAAATTCATTATATTCTTTATTATAAGTCGATGAATAAAGGGTTAAAATATTTTCTTTAGGATTTAAGACACGGTTAATACTTTGTTTGCCACTAAGTTCGGTATAAATTCGATAATAACTATCATCGTTTTCTACGACTTTATCGACTAAATATTGGATGTTGGGATCAGTTTGTTTTTGATGAGATTCTTTAGTGATTAATTCATCACTAAAATTAACAAAAATACAAACGAGATAAACTAAAATAATTAAAGGAATAATAAATTTATTTTGATTTTTAGTTTTATAAAAATTATAGATTAATAGAAGCATGACAAAACCGTCGATAATATAAAGCGTCGCATATTTTTCATCGGCTAAAAGGATAATAAAAATAAGAGTTAAAGCAAACATGGATAAGATATTATAAAATTCTATTTTTTTATTAAACATAGCTTTAACAAATATGGCAATTGCTAAAGCATATAAAGGAAGAAGCGGAATTAAAGCTTTTCCATTTAAATAGAGAGTTCCATTTAAAAGATAAATAAAGAAATTGGAAGTAATGATAGCAATTAAAGCAATATTTAAAAAGCGTTTAGAGTTACTTTTTTGAATGATATTGACAAATAAGGCGATGATAACAATAGCGGTTAAACCAACCGAATAAGAACTATAAAGCAAGTATTCTAAGCCCAAATGCGGGGTAATTAGTTCGAAAATATCAATAGGAATATCGCCATGAACTCGGCCATTTAGTAAAGCGTTTAAAACTGGAAGTAATAATAAACAAGAGAGCATAATGGCAATAATTATTGGGATGGCAAATTTTATAGCGGCCGTTAAAAATTCTTTTAATTTTGGCTTGGGATTTATTTTTAAGAAAACATAAATACCATAGATAACTAGACATAAAATAGCGCCAACACTGTAAAAATAGCTAGTCATGATAACAAGAAAAGTACTGATGACAAGTAAGTAACTTTTCTTTTGATAAAAATGCTTGTCAACACCCATAAGACCTAAAATAAGAAAGGGCATATAATTTACAAACATTATTTGACGATGACTGTGGAAAATTAGGGGGCTAGCGCAAACAAAAATAGCAGAGGCTAAAAAACAAATTTTTGTACTGTAATTATTATTTTTTAACCATTTATAAAATAATCCGGCACTTAATAATCCAGTTATAATAGTGCTTATCATGATGTAGTCATACATTTGAACATTCGGCAAAAGATAAGATATTAAAATTATTGGACTTAAAAAACCATAATAAGCGAAATAAAAAATGTTTTGTCCACCACCTAAATTAGGAGCAAAATCGGGTAATAGATTGCCGGTGTGATAAAAAAGTGTTCGAAAATATTCAGGAATACTCCAGTGCTGTCTAGCCCAGTCGGTTGATGAACCATACATGTTGGTACCATGGGTAATTAAAAATACAACAAACAAATATAATAAACATAAAATTAAAATATTTAAGTAATCTCTTTTGTTTAATTTATGCATATTTCCACAACTTTCTATTTTTATTGCTGGAGTTAAGTACAACTAAATTTTAGCTATTTTTATAGGCTTTGTCAATGGTGGTAATGGTTTTTGTTGCCAAATTTTATCAGTACTTTTTTTCCACTCTTCTAAGGGGTACATATGACCAAATTTTCTATCGATAAAATTTTGGCTCTTATAAATAGGTAACATTTGATTTATTTTTTTTCGTAGAACATTTTTGTTTAAATTACTGTCTTTTGGGGTTATCTTTAACTGGCTTTTTCGGTAATATTTGCCGAAATAATATAAATTTTCTCTTTTCCCATAAATATCGGTAATGATTTTATTAGTTAATTGGTGTTGATGATGGCCATATTCACCTTGAGGATTATGGGTAACTACTACTTTCCATTCTTTATAATTTAAAATAGTCCTAACGTTTTGAACTACACTTTTAAATTCGTCGCGCCAATGACTACGAATACCAAGAATTTTATCAGGATATCCTAACATAATTAGCTCGTCATGACTATATTTCATGGCTTTTGTTATTTCTTTATCACGAATTTTGTTTCTGCCACAGGTCATACAAACCACTAAATATTTATCTTGTAATAAATGCGCTCCACCCCAAATAGTTTCGTCATCAGGATGAGCGACAAACATTACTTTATCGATATCAGTTAAATCTAAATTGGCTAATCGTTTATCTAATGATGGTTGTTTATTAAACATTACTAATATAATAATAGTACTAATAATTAAAATTATACTACTAATTACATATACTACTTTCACTTACACTAACTCCTTTGACTACTAATATATCATTAGTACCTTGCATTGTCAAGTAGTTATTTAAAATTTAAAAATGCAGCGGGGATGGCGCTGCACTTAAAATGACTAATATACGTAAAAAGAAAAAAAAATAATATAATAATTGAATAAAAATATAAACATAATAATGACATAAAAGTATATTAGTCAGGACCATGTGGTCCTGTTAGACCAACTATTAATAATTGGCCTAACAGGGCTAACGAGTAATTCGTTATCCATTTATATTATAAACTGTTATTTTTATTTTATACTAAATGTTTTTAAAAATATTGAAAGGATATCTATCCGGTAAGGATAATTCGAAAAATAATTCTTTTTTAGTCGTCGGGTGAAGAAATTTTATGGTTTTGGCAAATAATGCTATTTGGTCTTTTTCTTTGGTTTTTCCATATTTTTGGTCACCATATAATGGATGATTTCTTGAAGCAAACTGCACTCTTATTTGATGGGGCCTGCCAGTAATTAAATTAATTTTTACTAAAGACAAGTTTTTTTGAGTGCCTAATAACTGATAATGAAGTTTAGCTTCTTTGCCTTTACTGGATATAGTAGTTATATTGGTTTGATGGTTTTTTAATAGCTTATCGGTAAAAGTTGCTTCTTTTTCAATGTGACCATGAACCACAGCCACATAAGTTTTTTGAAAGGTTTTATTACGAATTTGCTCACTTAACCTTGAAGCAGCTTTACTAGTTTTTGCAAAAACCATGATACCACCAACTGGTCTATCTAACCGATGAACCAAGCCTAAATAAACATTCCCAGGTTTTTGATATTTTTCTTTTAAATATGTTTTTAACATTGTTAATAAATCATTGTCGTTGGAACTATCTTTTTGAACAGGTATGTTGATCGGCTTTTCTACGACTAGTAGATGATTATCTTCATAGATAATGTTAATCATTGCTTTCCCATCTTCCATAAATTCCACATGGCAAAATTAAATTATTTTTAGTTATTGGTAACCCAACTTCACCAGTTTCTATTTGACCATTAGGATATTTAGGTAACATAGCTGTTTTTAACATATTACCTAAAACAATATTAGAAACACCTGTAGTATAAGAATTAATTAAAAGGAAAAGTGGTTTATCACTTAATATTTTTAAGCAAGCCTCGAGTAAAATAGCAATGTTTTTTTCAAATTTCCAAACTTCTTTATTAGGTCCTCTTCCATAGCTTGGTGGGTCCATAACGATAGCGTCGTATTTATGACCCCTTCGATATTCGCGTTCGACAAACTTTAAGCAATCATCAACGATAAAACGAATATTGTGTTTGGTCAAACCACATAAATCTCTATTTTCTTTGGCCCATGCCGTCATACCTTTAGAAGCGTCAACTTGAACAACTTCAGCGCCGGCTTTAGCGCAAGCCATAGTAGCAGCACCAGTATAGGCAAAAAGATTTAAAACTGTTATTTTTCTATTAGCCTTTCGTATTTTATTCATCATAAAATCCCAATTAGTAGCTTGTTCAGGAAATAAACCAGTATGTTTAAAGTTGGTTGGAGTCACTTTAAAAGTTAACTCTTTATATTTCACTGTCCAATATTCTGGGAGTTTATTTTTAAAATTCCAATAACCGCCACCTTGATTTGAACGGTGATAATGGGCTGCAACATTAGCCCAAGTTTTATCTTGCTTAGTTTCCCACATAGCTTGGGGGTCAGGTCTTCGAAGAATGATACTCCCCCATCTTTCTAGTTTTTCACCATTACCGGCATCGATACATTCATAGTCTTGCCATTTATTACTTATTTTTAGCACGTTCATCACCTTTTTCATTATACTGAAATTAATGCTTTTTGGCAATAAAAAAAGGCGGGACAAATGTCCTAGAGAGGAAATACTTAGTATTGAATTGACACTAACTAGCCCAGCCCCAGGACTAATATATGTATTTCTTCTCCTACCTTTAATTTTATTATATGGAGTTTGTTTTTTTTATACAATATGTTTTTTTTAATTTTTAATTACTTTACAGCAATTTTTACACAAGAAAACCAAAGTTTTTGCTTTGGTTTTGATTAACGTTTTGAGAATTGTGGTGCTCTACGAGCTCCTTTAAGTCCAGGTTTCTTTCTTTCCTTAACTCTAGCGTCTCTAGTAACAAATCCAGCTCTTTTTAAGATTTTTCTATAGCTATCTTCACTACCTTCGTTATCTTCATCATATTGTAATAACGCTCTTGTGATACCTAATCTAATAGCTCCAGTTTGACCAGTAAATCCTCCACCGTTGACTTTTACGGTAATATCAAATGTTTTTTCATTATTTGTTGCAACTAAAGGTTGCATTAAATCCATAACGTTTGTTTCGTATGGCATGAAGTCTCTAACATCTCTACCATTGATAGTAATTTTACCTGTTCCAGGTACCATTTTTACTCTGGCTACTGATGCTTTTCTTCTACCAGTTCCGATAAATTCTCTTTTTTCTGCCATTTAAACCCTCCTAGTCCATCTTTAGCTCTTGTGGTTTTTGAGCACTATGTGGATGATTTCCTTCTGCATATACAAATAATTTTTTATACATTTGTCTACCTAATCTTCCTTTTGGAAGCATACCTTTTACAGCTCTTTCGATCATTTCTACTGGATACTTTTCAATCATTTCTTTAGCTGTTCTTTCTCTTAAACCACCGGTATATCTACTGTGGTTATAATAGATTTTGTCATTTAATTTGTTACCGGTTAATTTTACTTTGTTAGCATTTACAACAATTACAAAGTCTCCACCATCAACATGCGGAGTGTATGTTGGTTTATGCTTTCCTCTTAATACAGAGGCAACTTTTGTAGCTAGACGACCTAAAGTTTGACCTTCAGCATCGATAACATACCAATTTCTAACTACGTCTTCTTTTCTTTGCATGTATGTTTTCATAATATTTCCTTTCTCCTTTACATTAGTAAGTTTTCCCAGGACTTACTTATGTGGGATTAAATAAATGTACCGTTATCAATTATATAAAAAAAAATCATAGAAGTCAATAAAATTATATGTTTTTTATTGGTTTTCTATGAATTTTTATCAATATGAAAATCTTTAATTTTCTTCTCTAACTTATTTGATATGGATCTGACTGCGTTCCAGCTCCTGACAAAGCAATGTCAGATGATAAGTATAATGCAGGTGCAATACCATTGCTCGCATTTGAGTGACTGCTATCACCAACCCAGCCGTTATTTTGCAACCTATAATTAAAACTATTACCCCTCAATGTAAACGAAATTAACCATAAATATCCGTTTGGTGGAGTTATCCAATTTGTTGTGGCACATATTTCACTATTTGTGTTATTTAGGCTTAAATTTCCACATTGCCCAACATTAGGATTTGCTCTCAAATATTCACTTACAGTTATTAGGCCTACTTTACCATTCCAAAGGATTTCATCCTCATTATTTATTTGTGTGGCTAAATCTTCGTTATTATACGTTACCGTTCCAATACTAAAGTTATGACTTACTACTTTATCAGAATCGGATAATGTTGGTAAGTATTCTTCATTTAAATAGGTATTTAAAGTAGCTGGTCTTGCCCAATTGTTGGAATTTGAACTATCCCATGCTCTATTTCCAATACTTTCACTTCGCATTATTTTAATTGTTCCATCATTTTCTACACTTATTATTCTCCATGTTTCTCCACTAAAAGTTATATAATTATCTGGATCTGCTCCTTTATATATATATCTTCCTTCTTCATACTCATCTTCATATAGTCCATCTCCTGATGAAACTACTTCATGGTTTATATGAAAGTGGTAAAAGGGACATTCCTATTGACTTACTAATTAAATTAGCCGATTTTTATCATGTAAGT
>CALVRF010000009.1 GCA_944358495.1 uncultured Bacilli bacterium | reverse complement strand
TAAAATCACTTTTTTAAATACTTACTTATCTAAATGATTCATAAGTTTTGGAACAATTTGTTTTTTACGAGAAACCATACCCTCAAAGAAATGATTTTCTTCTATGTTAGGAACATCAAATGATTCTGCAAAGATATCTTTACTTTTTTCATTAAATAAAATGTAAGAACCATTTTTTAAAATATCCGTAACAAATAAAGCTACTGCGCGGTAATTTTCATTTTCAGCCATTTCATTAAGTTCACTAATGATTTCTTCTTTTTTACTCATAATTTCATCTGTACTCATTGTAGAAATTTGACCAATTCCTAGTTTTTGATTATCCACTGTAAAGTTTTTAAAATCCCCATGGATAATATCACTAATAGATTTACCAGCTAAACTAGAACCAGCTTTAAACATTTCCATACCATATTTTGTATAATCAACTTCCGCAATCTTAGCTAATTCTTCTAAAGCTTTTCTATCAGTATCAGTAGTTGTTGGTGAAGTTAAAAGCAAAGTATCGGAAATAATACCAGAAAGCATTAATCCGGCAATTTCCTTAGGAATTTTAATTCCACTTTCTTTATACATTAAATATAAAATAGTTTCCGTACAGCCAACAGTCATATTTCTAAAGTTAATTGGCATAGATGTACCAATATTCCCAATTTTATGATGGTCAACAATCTCCACAATTTCAGCTTCATCCAAACCAACTACACTTTGTTCTTTTTCGTTATGGTCAACTAAAATAACTTTTTTAGGATGATTATTTTCCGCAGTACTAACCCTAAAAATACCAAGACATTCGCCATTATTATTTAAAACCGGATAATTGCTGTATTTTTTCTTATTAGCCATCTCTAATACATCAAATAACGCATCATTTTCATTAACACTAATAATTTCCTCTTTTTTAATTTTATCTTTAATATAATTACTTAAAACTACTAAATTAGCTGTCGTTAAACCATCGTATTTTGTACTAATAACATCCACATGATTTTTTTTCGCAATCTCCAAATGTTCTTCTTTCATTTTAACTCCATTAGTTAAAATAATAATCGAAGCACTATTTTCCACAGCATATTCGATAATACTATGACGATCACCAATAATTAAAACACTATCTCTATCGATGGAAATTTGTTCTTTAAAAGTTGTACTTCTATAAGAAGGAACAATAATATTACCTTCAATTTCACTATCATAACGTAAAATTTCTTTACCATCTAAAGCCTCTAATAAGTTATCATAAGATGTATGAAGCCAGCTAAGTTTTCCACTTATTAAATTACTAGCAACGTCTTTCATTGAAACAGCTCCTATATACTTTCCTTCATCGGAAATAACTGGAATAGTTCCAATTTTAGTTTCGTTCATATACTTATAACTCTTAAAAATAGAGTCTTTTTCATTTAAAAAACAATCTTTATTATACTCGACATCTTTAATTTGAATACGCACATCATTTAAATACTTAGGAGTCTCCACCCCAAAATATTTTAAAACAAATTCGGTTTCATTGTTAATGTTTCCAAGAACTCTAGCCTCTGTATCTTCACCAAGCTGATTTTTTAAATAAGATAAAACAATTGATGAAGTCACACTATCTGTATCTGGTTTTTGATGCCCAAAAATCAAAGTTTTTTCCATAATTTCATCTCCTTTAAGCACCATAATTATAACACGATTATTAGTAAAATAAAAGAATTTTATTTTATAAAAAGCAAGTATAAATAAAGAAAAAGCTCACACAATAACCATAGAAAGAAGGGAAAAGATGAAAGCAACAGGAATAATAAGAAGAATTGATGATTTAGGTAGAATCGTCATTCCAAAAGAAATAAGAAAAAATTTAAGAATTAAAAATGGCGAAAACTTAGAAATATTTGTTGGCGAAAATGATCAAATCATTTTAAGAAAATTTAGTCAACTTGATAAATTATTAGATGTCTCTCAAAGTCTTATTGATGCAATTTCACATACTACTAAATACCAAGTTTTAATAACCAACAATGATATTTGTATATCCGCCAGCGCCAAAAAGAAACAATATATTGATAAACCTTTATCAGAAACCATCTTAAATATTTTAAATGACCGAAAAAATATTATTAAAAATGAACCCATAGAAATTACAAACAATGAAAGTGAGAATCATTTAGCCATTTCTCCCATTGTTGCCCATGGTGATGTCCTAGGTTCAATCATTATCATAGCCGATGAAGACATATCCGTAAGTGATTTAAATAATATCAATATTATTTCCGCCTTTTTATCAAAGTATATTGAAGAATAAAAACAAATATGTTATAATTAACCAAAAGCGAAGAAAGAGAGAACAGTAGGTGACTTTCTAGAGAGTTTATGGTTGGTGGAAATAAACAAGGTGACTACTTAAAATGGCTCTAGAGCTTCTTAACCGAAGACTTTAAGTTAAGACGTATATATGCGTTAAATATTCAAGGTAAGAATTTTTCTCTTACGAATTAAGGTGGTACCACGTTTAATCACGTCCTTATTTTTAAGGACGTTTTTTCTATAAATAAAGGAGGAATAAAATGCGTAAATTTGAAAAAATATCATTAAAACAATTTATTAAAGATACCAAGCTAACTAAAAAAGAATATGAATTATATAGTATTCCTAAAAGAAGTACCAAATATAGTGCTGGTTATGACTTTATGGCTTTAGAAGACTTTACTTTAAATCCAAACGAAATCAAACTAATTCCTACTGGTATTAAAGCAGATATGAATGAAAATGAAGTTTTAATGCTTTATATCCGCAGTAGCTTAGGTTTTAAATATAATATACGGATGTGTAATCAAACAGGAATTATCGATAAAGATTATTATAATAATGAAGATAATGAGGGCCATATTTTCGTTAAAATTCAAAATGAAGGAATAAAACCCAAAATGTTTAAACGAGGTGAAAATATTGTCCAAGGAATATTTTTAAACTATTTAACCACCGACAACGAGGAAAAAATAGAAAACAAAAGAACCGGTGGAATAGGTAGTACCAATAAGGAGGAAAATCATGGATAAAAAACTATTAATAATTAGTCACGTTGCCGATAACGATGGTATAACTCCAATAATCCTCGCCAAACTAGCTTTTCCTAAATTTGATAAATTACTTTTAGAAATCAGTGAGGTCAATCAAAATGTTAGAGATAATTTAGACAAATACGATGAAATTCATGTTGTTGATTTAAATATTTCTGAAGAATTAGCCGAAGAAATCAATAAGAATGAAAATTACAAAAACAAAATCAAAATCTTTGACCATCATATCAGTGGCATTAATCTAAATAAATATCCATTTATAACTGTCATTGATGAAAAAAATGGCCGAAAAGAAAGTGGAACCAGTATTTATTATAACTATTTAAAACAAATATCCGATAATAAAATCTTACATTCTAAAGCTACAGAAAGCCTAACTGAATATGTCAGATTAATCGATACTTTTGATTTTAAAAACGAAGAAGAAAAAGAAAATGCTAATAATATTGGTTATCTTTTCGATATATTGGGTAAAGATAATTACATCGATTATTTTTATAATTATTTACAAACGCATGAAACTTTTGAATACCAAGATCAAGAAAAATTATTAATTAAACTACAAAAAGATAAAGTCGATAACTATATCAAACGAAAAGAAGCTGAAATGTTCAAAGCTAAATTAGATAATTATAACGTTGGAGTAATTTACGCCGAAAGTAATAGAAGCTTACTAGGTAATTACTTAATAAATAAACATGAAGATTTAGATTTTATTATTTTAATAAATGTTTCAAGAAGTATTAGTTATCGTGGTAAAGATAAAGCAGATTTAAGCATTATTTCTCAAAAATATGGTGGCGGTGGCCATAAAAATGCTGCTGGTAGTCCTCTACCTAAAGACTTATTAAATAACATAACAAAATTAATATATAATAATATTGAAATAAAGGAGGAAGAAAAATGAAACCAAAATTTTATATAACTACATCTATTTTTTATGCATCAGCGAAACCCCACATTGGAAATTCCTATGAAGGCGTTTTAACTGATGCTATTGCAAGATACAAAAGATTAACTGGATATGATGTTAAGTTCCACACTGGAACCGATGAACATGGAGAAAAGGTTGAACAAAATGCCCAAAAAAATAATCAAAATCCTCAGGAATATGTTGATAACATTTCTTTAGAAGTTAAAAGAATATTAGACTTACTAAACGTTAGTTATGATAAATTTGTCAGAACAACCAATCCTAACCATAAAAAAATCGTCCAAAAAATCTTTCAAAAATTATATGATAATGGCGATATTTATAAAGGTAAATATGAAGGACTTTATTGTACCCCTTGTGAATCATTTTTTACTGAATCTCAGTTAGTTGATGGCAAATGTCCAGATTGTGGTAGAGATGTTCAAAAAGCTAGCGAAGAGGCTTACTTCTTAAAATTAAGTAAATACAATGATTGGTTAAAAGAATACATTGAAGCCCATCCGAATTTTATTACTCCAGAAAGTCGTAAAAATGAAATTATGAATAATTTTATTATTCCTGGAGTCGAAGACTTATGTATTTCTAGAAGTACTTTTGATTGGGGAATTAAAGTGCCATTTGATGAAAAACATGTCATTTATGTTTGGTTAGATGCTTTAGTTAACTATATAACTTTTATTGGCTATGCTCCAGATAATGAATCAGAAGAATTTAAAAGATATTGGCCAGCTGATGTTCATATTATTGGTAAAGATATTTTAAGATTCCATACAATTTATTGGCCAGTTATTTTAAAAGCCTTAGATTTACCAATGCCTAAACAAATATTTGGTCACCCATGGGTTCTAGCTGAAGGTAGCGAAAAAATGAGTAAATCTAAAGGTAATGTATTATATGCCGATGATTTAGTAAATGAATTTGGTGCGGACGCTGTAAGATATTATTTATTGCACGAAATTCCTTATGGCCATGATGGCAATATCAGTTATGAATTATTAATCGAAAGAATTAATTCTGATTTGGCCAATGTTATGGGTAATTTAGTCAATAGGACCATATCAATGAGTCAAAAATACTTTGATGGATTAGTTCTCCCACCAGTAAAACAAACTAAAGAAGATGACGAATTAATAAACATGGCTAAAAACTTAAAACAAAAAGTCGAAGTCAAAATGAATGACTTTAAAATAGCCGAAGCTATCGATGAAGTCTTTGAACTTTATCGCCGTAGCAATAAATATATTGATGAAACAACCCCATGGATTTTAGCCAAAAATCCCGAAGATAAAGAAAGATTGCAAACAGTTTTATATAACTTAATCGAAGCTATCAGAACAGCTACGGTTTTCTTGCAGGCTTTTCTTCCTGAAACTGCCGATAAAATCTTTAATCAATTAAATACTCAAAATAGAACTATTGACTCGGTTGATAACTTTAATGGTATGGACGAAGGTATTAAATTAAATAAGCCAGAGGTTTTATTCGCAAGAATTGATAAAGACGCAAAATTAAAAGAATTCAATAAAAAAAGGCCAAAAACGGCCTTTTTTTAAGTAAATTATAGCAAATTTCCCCAAATCATGTTATAATGACTTTGTAATATTATGATAGGGGGAAGAGTAATGACAAAAGATAATATTATATATCACAATGATGAAAAAATTGAAGAAATAGTTTTTCATTCACCTAAAATTGATAGAATAAAAAGTGGGGAAATAACCGGCTATGCTTCTATCGATAAGCCATGGCTAAAATATTATGAGAAAGACGCTGACAAAAGAGAAGTCCCAAATATATCTCTTTATGAAGCTTTAATTCAAAACAACCAAGATTATTTAGATAATATTGCCTTTATTTTATCAGATAGAAATGATGAAATTATAACATATGGTGAGTTTATTGATGAGATTCACAAAATGGTCAAAGGCTTTTTAGCTTTAGGACTAAAAGCCGGTGACGAAATTGTTACTACTTATAAAAATTCAGTTGAAGGGGCAGCGTTAACTTTCGCTAAAAGTAAGCTAGGACTTAAAGTTCACTACATTGATCCAACAAATAGTCCGGCTGAAAAGAAAAGAATGCTTTCTGAAACTAAAGCTGACTATTATTTTGTGGCTGAAGAGTTTTTAGATACTGCTACTTTAGCTGTAGAAAATACTAGAATTCAAAAAGCTATTATTATGCCAGCTTTAACATCTAATAAAACCGAAACAGATTTAACTAAAATGCCAAACTCAGAGTCTTACATGAGTTATCAAGATTTTATTAAAGAAGGCGAAAAAGAAGAATTACCACAAGAAAACTATCACTATGCCAAAGATGAAGTTTCTACAATTATGTATACTGGTGGTTCAACAGGTCCATCAAAAGGTGTAATGCTTACTGATTTTAATTTTATTTCTAAATATTATCGTCAAGTATGGTCTAATTGGAAATGGGCTAGAGGTAAAAGAAATTTAAGTGCCTTACCGGGTATAATTGCCTTTGGAGCCTCTGACAGTATTATTTCGCCAATATTAGCTGGTGAAGAAAATGTAGTTGTTAATTGTTTAAATATTCCAGCTTTTCCACAATATATTCTTCAGTATAAACCTAATCATGCATCATGTTCACCAATTCATATGGAATTCTTAGTAAATAGTCCAGAAATTGATGAAAATACAGATCTTTCATACTTAGAAATGATGCCATGTGGTGGCGATGGAATGACCAAAGATGCTGACATTAAAACTAGAGATTTCTTAGAACAGCACAATGCTAAAGATGCTTTCGCACAAGGTTGTGGTTTTACTGAAACTGTAGGTGCTTTCTGCTATGGTTTGGGTGTTGAAAATTTACCGGGATATATGGGAATACCACTAGCTGGAAATGTCTCTGCTGTCTTTGACCCAGAAACTGGTGAAGAATTGCAATATGGTAATATCGGCGAATGGGCGGTCTTATCCGATACCACTATGCAAGGATACTTTGCTAGTGCTAGTCCTAAAACAGCTGGAGCATTGAAAAAACATGCTGATGGCCAAATTTGGTTACATCCAGGTGACATGGTTCATATGAATGAAAATGGTCAAATTGCCATGCATGATAGAACTAGCCGAACTTTTAATTATTTAGGAATGAAAGTCTATCCTTCGGCTTTAGAAGTTTTCTTAAGTAAACACCCAGCTGTTAAAAAATGTATTATAAGTGGTATTAAATCGCCATTCGCACCAAAAATTGCTGTAACTGACCAAAAAATTCCTATTGTTAATATTGCTATTAACGAAGAATATAAAGGTCAAGAAAAACAAGTAATTAAAGAATTAGAGCAAATTCTAGCAGAAAATGCTCAAACGTATATCGAAGTACTTGCCTATGTCTTTAGAGATAATCTTCCATACACTCATCGTGGAAAAATAAATTATCAACAGCTAATTGAGGAAGGTTATAGTAAAAGTGAAGACCGTAAAGTCTTCGTGAGAAAAATGAAACCTCAGAATAATTAGAATATTTACTAATTATTCTTTTTGTGTTATACTCTAAATAATAGGGTGGTGATGGATAATGTTAACAATTCCGGTAACAATTTTAAGTGCGATTTATATGTGTTTACTTACAATCGTATACTTTTCGAAAGAAAGGATTCCTAGTATCGAAAACAAAATATATTCGAATATGATAAAATTATCTTGTTTGGGTATCATTTTAGATGCCTTAAGTTGTATTTTTGTTATTTTAGAAATGACAGAAACTTTTGCCTTTAGATTAATTACGATACTAATCTTTATGTATTATATTATGTGGTCTTGCCTCTTTTTACTTTATGTTTATACTGTTTCATTCAAGAAAAATAATATGACTGATCAAGAATTTAACAAAAAGCATTTAAAAAATATAAAAGTAATTTTCTATATTTTCCTTGTATGTGCCATTATAATACCAATATTACCTCTTACTTATTATGAAGACAACAATGTTATTTTCCCAATGGGCTTTTCCGTTGACTTTACTTATTTTATTGCAGGTTTCTTGGCCATGGCAGCTATGCTTTTATTTATGTTTATTAATCGAAAAAATATTCGCAGTAAAAAATATGTTCCAGTTTATGCACTAATTTGTTTGTTTTTAGTAGTTGTGGTTGTTCAAAAATTAAATCCGGGGTTAATTTTAACCACCACTGTTGAATGTTTTATAACGTTCTTAATGTATTTTACCATTGAAAATCCTGATGTTCAATTGATAAATGAATTATATAAAAACAAGAAGCTAGTGGAAAAGTCTAACGAAGATACATCCAATTTTTTGTTTAGAGTTACCCAAGATATTAAAAAGCCTGTGAAAGATATTATTGATATAAGCCAAAATATGAACACTAAAACCACCAAAGAAGAGTTAATTGAAGAAAGCAAATTTATTAATAACTATGCCACTCAAGTAGATTATTTAATTAATAAAGCTTTAAATATTTCGACGATGGATACCCAAAAAATCAAAATATTTGAAAATAAATACAATAGTCATAACTTATTTGAAGAGATTTCCCGTAGAGCGTTAGAAAATGTTAAACAAAATATTAAGTTTGATTATACCACTAGTAGTAATTTACCAATTTATTTATACGGTGATGCTATTAAATTAAAACAAGCTATAATCGCCATTCTAAAAATTTCTAATGAGTTTACTCAAAATGGTTTTATTTCATTAGATGTTAGTACGATAATTAAATATAATATTTGCCGGTTAATTATAACTATTGAAGATTCTGGAAAAGGTATAAGCATTGACCGCGTTAACCAAATTATGAGTATTACAAGTGAAGAACTAAGAAATATTGATGTCAATGACTTAGAAGAACAAAAAATTGATATCTTTGCTGCTAAAAAAATTATTAATTTATTAGGTGGAACATTAATGATAAAAAGTACTGAAGGCAAAGGGACCACAGTTATTATTACTTTAGACCAAAAAGTCGTTGGTAATGAAGAGACTGAATTAACTAAAAAATTAGAAAATTATGAACTTGCAATGTATGGTCAGAAAAAAGTTTTAATAGTTGATCCAAATGAAGAAGAATCTTCCCATATTGAAAAGGTCATTAGTGAAAAAGGTTATCTTGTTAATACCACTGTTTACGGACGTGATTGCATTGAAAAAATTCGTTCAAAACAAAAATATGATTACATTATTATCGACGATGTTTTACCAAATTCTAGTGCCTTAGCTGTTTTAGAAGAATTAAAAAAAGTCAAAGACTTCAAAACACCAATTATTGTTATGCTTAACGATAATAAGGAAGGTATTAAACTCCATTATTTAAAAGATGGTTTTGCTGATTATATAATAAAATCAAAGCTAGATACTGAGCTTGCTAGAATTATGAAAAGATTTTAAGCCTTAAATGGCTTTTTTCTTTGCTAAAATCTTGTAAAATGTTGTAAATTGTCGAGTAAAAACATTTGAAATAATTACCTTTCAGTGTTATATTAAAATAGGACAGAAAAATAGAGGGAGCGATCATGATTACGAAAGATAAAGAAAGTAGTATCATTGGGTTGTTTTTTGTAGGTCTTATTTTAATTTTAACAATAAATGTCATAATTAATTTTGCTATTATCGATTTAGCATATCTTTTATTTATTATAGGTTGTTTTATTAGATATATATATATCAAAACTCATTAAAAGATTATACAAGAAATATGGTATAATCTTTTTAGGTGATTTAAAATGATGATTGATACCCACTGTCATTTAGAAAAAAATGATTATCAAGATTTAACCAAAATAATAAAAAACATGGGGAATAACCTGATGATAGTCAGTACTGCAAGTTTAGATGACTTAGAAGAAGTCATAAATTTATGTGAAAAATATCCTAATATTTATGGAACCATCGGTATTCATCCTGAATTTGCTGATACTTATACCGAAAAGCATTTAAAAAACATCGAAAAATACTTAACTCATCCTAAAGTAGTTGGTATTGGTGAAATTGGTCTTGATTATCACTATACCAAAGAAAATAAAGATAAACAAAAGGAATTATTTATCAAACAAATTCATTTGGCCAATAAATATTATAAAACCATTGTTATTCATACTAGAGATGCCATCGAAGACACATATAATATTTTATCCCAAGAAAAAGCCAAAGATATAAAATGTAACTTACACTGTTATAGTGGTAGTTTAGAAATGGCCCAAAGATTTATTAAGCTAAACGCTACCTTTGGTATTGGCGGCGTCCTTACTTTTAAAAATGAAAAAAAGCTAAAAGAAATCGTTAAAACTTTAGATTTAAAGTATTTTCTTTTAGAAACTGATAGTCCATATCTTACACCAGAGCCTTTTAGAGGAAAACAAAATGAACCTCAAAATATTAAGTATGTTGCTGAAAAAATTGCCGAGCTAAAACAAATAAATATTAATGAAGTATATAAAACTACAACTAATAATGCCCTAGCTCAATTTGACATCAAATACCCCCTATGATATAATACACATCGGTTTCAATTTTGAGAGTAGGAGGTAATAATGAATACATATTTACTGGGGCTGATTTCAAAATGGGCATCAATCATTTGGATGTCAGTCACAGGAATATTTAATTCTGGACAGCTATTTTCAGAAGAAACAATTGTTGTTGATAATTTAAATCAATCAAAAAATTCGGCTGCTGAAGTTACTGAAGTAGCCTATGATACACAAAAACAATATAACAGTAAACTTCCAAGCAATATTACCATAACCAAACAAGAAGGTAAAAAGGGCTTAGCCTATGCTGATAATAATGACAAAAACGTAGAAATCATCGAAGAACCAATCGATGAAATTATCGAAATTGGAACTGGGGATTATGGTGAATATGTTGGAAAGATGACTGGCTATGGTGCTGACTGTGCGGGCTGTAGTAGTACTGGAACCGTATCATGTAAAACCAGAAGTGGTAGTAGTTGGAGTTTAACCAAAGATGGAACTACTTACAATGATACTGAATACGGGAAAGTTAGAATACTAGCCGCTGCTTTAGATAAATTTCCTTGTGGAACTATTATCAAAGTAACTCATAATACTTTAGGTACATTTAACGCTATAGTTATGGATACTGGCGGAGCTATGCGAAACGCTTGGAGTAGAGGAACTATCCTTATGGATTTAGCCTTTGCCTCTGAGCACGATACTATGCTTCATAGTGCCACAAGTAGTAACGTTAAATATAGTGTCCAAAGATGGGGATGGTAATCATCCTCGTTTTTTCTTAATTTTTCCTTAAGAAAGCTTAAAAAGTAATTAAAAAACGTTATAATTAAATTCATAAATGATATCCTGTCTCTAGGTGATTATTTATGAATTTTTTAAAAAAATTAATTTCTATTTTAATTATTTTTGGTATAATTTATTTTGGAGTAACGTGGTATTTAAAACCAGATAAAATCAAAGATGTTGAATCCACCATTAATCCCGAAGTATTAGTTAATTATAACCATCAGATTCCTAGTGATAAAAATATCAAATTAATCGATTATAAAGGCTATCGAATAGCCGATATTGCTTATAATGATTTAGTCGACATGGATGAAGCAGCTCAAAAAGATGGCGTGATTTTGCAAATAAACAATTCATATCGTTCTACTGATGAACAAAAGCAAATGTTTAATGATAAACTAATTAGTTATCAAAATGAAGGTTATTCTTATGAAGAAGCCTATAGTCAAACCAAACTAACAGTTCAAGAGCCAGGGTATTCTGAGCACCAAACCGGCTTAGCCATTGACTTTAGTGAAAGTGGGAATCAAATTCATAATGACCAAATGTGGGACTGGTTAAAGCAAAACGCTTATAAATATGGTTTTATTTTAAGATACCCCGAAGATAAATATGATATTACCAAAATAACTTATGAGCCATGGCATTATCGTTACGTCGGTAAAGAAGTCGCTAAATATATTACTCAAAATAATTTAACTTTAGAAGAATATGTAGGAGGAAATTAATATGAACATTTTAGTTGTTGATGATGAAGAAGAAATAGCCGATTTAATAGAACTATATTTGACAAGTAATAATTATCACGTCTATAAGGCTTATAACGCCAAAGATGCTTTAAAAATATTAGAAAAAAGGACTATATCTTTAGCCATTCTCGATGTTATGATGCCGCAAATCGACGGTTTTACTTTGTGTCAAATGATTAGAGAAAAATATAATTTCCCGATTATTATGGTAACTGCTAAAATAACTGATAAAGATAAAATAAAGGGCTTAAACTTAGGCGCGGATGATTATATTACTAAACCCTTTATGCCTTTAGAACTAGTAGCTAGGGTACAAGCCCAATTAAGAAGATATACGAGCTATAACAACCCCAAAGAAGAAATTATTGTCATCAAAGATTTAAGTTTAAATCCAGAAAAACATACTGTTTATATTAAAGATAAACAAATAAACTTAACTCCTAGGGAGTTTGCTATTTTACTTTTTCTCGCCCAAAATAAGGGAAAAGTTATAACGACTAAAGAATTGTTCGAACAAGTTTGGAAAGAATCATATTTACCATCAAGCAATAATACTATTATGGTTCATATTAGACACTTAAGAGAAAAGTTAAATAATCAAAATCAGTATTATATTAAAACAATATGGGGGGTCGGCTATGAAATCGAATAAATATGCCAAAAGATTAACCATTAAATTTGTTAAAAAATTAATAATTATTTCCTTAATTTATACTATCTCTTTTTTTGCTATATATCTTTTTTTATATAATCTCGCCCAAAATGTTACATGGTATCCCGGAGATCCTCTCTATGTTATTTTAACTAGTATTGCTTATAACCAAAGTTTTATGTTTTTTCTTTGGCTCATTGGTATTATAATTATTTTTATTATTCTTCTTATGAAATCCCTATCTTATATTGATAAAATCATCGATGCCAGTGAAATTATGGTAAAAAATGATGCCACGAAAGTAAGATTGCCTGAAGACTTAAAAGATATCGAAGAAAAAATGAATAAATTAAAAAAAGAATCTCAAGAAAACCTTAAATTAGCTAAAGAAAATGAACAAAAGAAAAATGATTTAATCGTCTATTTAGCCCATGATATTAAAACTCCCCTAACTTCTGTTATCGGCTATTTATCTATTTTAAATGATGATAAAACTTTAAATACTAAACAAAAAAAGAAATATATCGATGTAGCCTTAAATAAGTCATATAAACTAGAAAGTTTAATCAATGAATTATTTGAAATCTCTAAATATAATTCCCAAACCATTAAAATAAATAAAAGTACCATTAATTTAACTATGTTACTAGAACAAGTAATTGATGAATTTTATCCAACCACTAAAAGTCAAAATAAACAAATTGTTTTTAATTATAACCAAGAAATTAATATTCAAGGCGATTCCAATCAATTAGCAAGAGCCTTCAATAATATTATCAAAAACGCTGTTAACTATAGTTATCCAAACACGAATATTATTATAAATATTAAAGAAGAAATAGCATCAATCATCACCACCATTATTAATGAGGGTGATACCATTAAAGAACAAGACTTAGCTAAAATATTCGATAAATTTTACCGTACTGATGCTTCAAGAAATACTAAAAAAGGCGGGAGTGGTTTAGGATTAGCCATTTCCAAAGAAATAATCAATCTTCATAAAGGAACAATAACCGTTAAAAGCATTAGAAATAAAACCGAATTTATTATTAGTTTACCCAAAGATTAAGACTAGCTTTAATTTTAATCCTTTTTTTAGTATAATGAAAGGGGAGGCACTATGGAATATTCAGCAAACAAAATGAAAAAAAATTTAGATGATAATAATTTTAATTTCAAAAAAAAATATGGCCAAAATTTTATTGTGGATAAAAATGTTATCCACAGCATAATTAAA
This sequence comes from uncultured Bacilli bacterium, assembly GCA_944358495.1. Classification (GTDB taxonomy): domain Bacteria; phylum Bacillota_I; class Bacilli_A; order RF39; family UBA660; genus Coprosoma. The sequence goes on along the minus strand of CALVRF010000009.1, from coordinate 9,307 downwards.
AAGTCAGATATTGATAAGGAAACTTTGGTCATTGAAATTGGTCCTGGAGCCGGATCCTTAACTAGTGAACTTGGGAAAATAGCTAAAAATGTTATAGCCTATGAAATTGATGAAACGTTAAAACCAATATTAAAGCAAAACATCACACCCAATACCCAAGTTATTTATGGGGACTTTTTAAAACAAGACGTTTTAAAAGATATTAAAAATTATAATTATCAAAAATTATATGTCGTTGCCAACTTACCATATTATATAACTACACCAATTATTATTAAGCTTATCGAAGATGAAATACCTGTGGATAAAATTGTCGTTATGGTTCAAAAAGAAGTTGGAGACCGTTTTAAAGCTACTCCCGGCTCAAAAAGTTATAATTCTCTTTCTATTTTTCTAAATTATTACTTTGAAGTCAAAAAACTCATTGATGTTAGCCGAAATGTCTTTATTCCAAAGCCAAATGTCGACAGTATTGTTGTATCTTTTACAAAAAGAGACAAAAAAATTCCTTTAAAAAATAAAGAAATTTTCTTTAAATTAGTCAAAGATAGTTTTAAACAAAAAAGAAAGACCTTAAAAAATAACTTAAAAGAGTATGATTTATCTAAAATAGAGAAAGTGTTAGAAAAACACAATCTTAATTTAACTGTTCGTGCAGAAAACTTATCAATCGAAATATTTGCCGAAATAGCTAACGAATTATAAAAGACCAAAATTAAAATATTTTGGCTTTTTTAATTATTTATTTTTTTCTTTTTCCTCAGGTTCCATATTTTCTAATGCATATTCACATGATTGAATAACAAATCCCGAAAAAGAGACGTTTTTTCCAACGATAGCTTTTTCAATTTTTTTAATTAATTCTAAAGGAAACCGAATAGTTTTATTTTCGCTTTCTTTTTTATCTGGTTTTATTTGAAACATTTTAGTAACCTCCTACTAAAATTTTATTACAAAACATATTTAAATAATGCATTGCATTTACATTGCAAAATTAATTGCTTTTTTAACCAAAAAATGTATAATAAAAATAAGAAAAATAAAAAAGTAACACATTGTTGTTTTATGAATATTTTTGTTGTATAATTATTATAAAAATAATCATACTAGAAGTAAAGAGGGTATTTATATGTCTAAAAGAAGGAAAAATAACATTATTATAGGATGTTTATTAGGTATAGTATTATTAATGGCGGTCGGTTATGCCGCTTTTAGTAATGTTTTAAATATAAGTGGAACGGGGTCTATTAATAGTATTTGGAATATTGAAATAACTGGTATCGAAAAAGCCCAAACTAAAGGAAATGTAACCGAAATAGCTGAACCGACTTACACCAAAGATACTGCTACCTTTAGTGTAGGTTTAGAAGCTCCTGGGGATTATATATATTATAAAGTCGCAGTTACTAATAAAGGAACATTAGCTGCTATAGCGACACTAGGTAATTTAGATTGCGGAAATAGTAATGCGATAAGCTGTGGAGCTTATGCCGATAGTAATGTTACTAATATTGGTAGCAATCAGGATTTAACATCTCAAAGACTAATAATTGGTCCTAATGAAACTGAATACTATAATATTTGGGTCAAATATAATGAGGATATCACTCAGCAACCTAATGTCAAAAGTGCCAATATAAACTTACAGTTAACTTATGAACAAAGTGATGTTGGAATAACTCATAATACGCCGGATAATTGTTATACAGGTAAAGTTTTAGAAGATGGAACTCTTGAAATAACAGATTACAATGAAGAATGCGGAAGTGATGTTACAATACCTGAAGAAATAGACGGTTATACTGTAACTAAAATCGCTGATGGTAAATGGGATAATGGTCAAGGAAAGGTCATTTCAGCTTTTGCTAATAAGAATATAGATAGTGTTAATATTCCAGACACTATCATCGAAATTGGTACTATGGCTTTTTGGGGCACTGGGCTTGAAAACCTTGTTTTGGGCGAAAATGTTCAGTATATAGACACCGAAAGTTTTTACCAAAATAATTTAACATCGGTTACATTTCCAGCCAATTTAAAGACAATTGGGCCTAATGCATTTACTAATAATAAACTAAGTGAGATAAATATTCCATCATCTGTAACAAGCTTGGGCGGAGGTGCTTTTTCTAATAATCAGATGAGTGGAGAAAACAGTATAATATATAATAGAAACAGCGATGGTACTATTGACTATAGTACTTTAAACTCCTATGCTGGTAACAATACTGATAATTTAGAAATTCCAGCAAATGTTAAGACAATAGCTTATTCGTCATTTAGGGCTGTTAATTCATCTTTTTTAGAAGTTCCTTCTACAGTTGAAAAAATAGATTCTTGGGCATTTTGGGGCTCCATAATAAAGACGATAAAGTTAAATGAAGGCTTGAAATCCATTGAAGACCGTGCTTTTAATACTACTATAATAACTTCAATAAATATTCCTAATAGTGTTAAAACTATTGGAGACTATGCCTTTTATCAATCTAAACTGCAAACAGTAACTATCGGAAATGGCATTGAAAAAATTGGAACAAATGCATTTCAATACCAAAATATGAATGGAACTATTTATAATCCTATAACTTCAATAACCATCAATAAACCGCAAGGAAGTATCTCTGGTAGCCCATGGGGAGCTACAACCGCGCAAATAAATTGGATAGGCTAATTTTTATAATTGTTTTATAATTAATCACCATAAAGCATAAAATGTTTTGGTGATTTTTTATGTTAGAGACCATCAAATCCATAATGTGGGCTATTGTTACTGCTTTAATTTTGTTTTCGGGCTTATACTTTAGTAAAAAATTACATTTTCCACAGCTAAAAATAAATAAAATTTTTAAAAGTTTAAAAGGAAATAATAACAAAGGCATAACCCCAATAAAAACTTTATTTTTGACTTTAGCAGGCAGAATTGGTGTTGGTAGTATTGCTGGAGTTGCCTTAGCCATTTATTTAGGCGGCCCAGGAACTATTTTTTGGATGTGGGTAGTTGCCATAATCTCTGGTGCTTTAGCTTATATTGAAACTATGCTGGCTATTAAATATAAAGATAAAAAACAAAATATTGGTGGCCCATCTTACTACATAAAAAAAGGCTTAAAAAACAAACCTTTAGCCATTATTTATTCCCTAATAATTATTGTTTCATACTTAATTGGCTTTATTCCTATTCAGTCCAATACAGTAGCTAAATCTATCGACATGATAAACCCAACTAACCATCTAATTATAGGATTAATAATAGCCTTTATTTCTTTTGTGATTATTAAAGGTGGTATTAATAAAATATCTAAAGTCACTAGTAAATTAGTCCCCTTTATGACTTTAATATATATATCTATGGCTTTATTTGTTATCATTATAAATATTGAAAAATTTCCGCAAGTTTTAAGCCAAATAATTCAAGAAGCTTTTCAAATAAAACCATTTTTAACAAGTTTTATTCCTGTAATCTTAATTGGTGTTCAAAGAGCAATTTTCTCTAATGAATCCGGTATTGGTTTAGGAGCGATTGCCGCTAGCGCCTCCAATAGTATCAATGGTTCTAAAAGTGGTTATATTCAGGTTCTAGGCGTTTATATAACTACTATTTTAATTTGTACTGCCACCGCTTTTATGATTTTAATATTTGATTACAAATCAGTAACCTTAACTAATCCTAATGGTATTGAATTAACTAGTCTTGCTTTTAATTACCACTTTGGATCACTAGGAACGATTCTTTTAGTAGCTTGCATTTTAATGTTTTCCTTTTCAACTGTTTTAACTGGCTATTACTACTGTCAGTCCAGTTTGAAATTCCTAAGTAAAAATATAAATACTAAATGTTTATTAATAATTACACCTTTAAGTGTAGTCTTAGGTGCAATTACATCTCCAACTACTATTTGGACTCTAGTTGATATTTTAGTGGCCATATTAGCTATCATAAATATTTATTCTATCTTTAAATTAAAAGAAGAAATAATGCTTTATTATAAAAAATATGATAGAATATAACTTGAGGCGAGGAAGTATGATTAATAAAAAATGGGATGAAATTTTAAAAGATGAATTTAAAAAGCCTTATTTCAAAGAATTAGGCGTTTTTATCAAAAATGAATATAATCACAAAATAATATATCCGGAATATCAAAATATTTTTAATGCTTTAAGATATACTGATTATGATGAAGTCAAAGTCGTTATTTTAGGGCAAGACCCTTATCACGGCGAAAGAGAAGCCCACGGTCTTTCATTTTCCGTAGAAGCCGAAGTTAGAAGACCACCATCATTAGAAAACATTTTTAAAGAATTATATAACGATTTAGGCATTAGAAGAACCAATAATAATTTAACCGATTGGGCTAAACAAGGAGTCTTTCTTTTAAATTCTATCATGACCGTCGTCAAAGATACACCACTATCGCATAAAGGCAAAGGTTGGGAAACTTTCACCGATAATTTAATTAGATATTTAAACGAAAGAGAAAAGCCGATTGTTTTTATCTTTTGGGGTAGTTATGCTAGAAGTAAAAAAGAATTAATCACTAATCCTAATCATTATATTATTGAAAGCCCACATCCATCACCATTATCAGCTAGCCGTGGATTCTTTGGCAGTAAGCCTTTTTCCAAAGCCAATAATTTCTTAGTCAGTCATGGTATTAAACCAATTAATTGGGGGGATAATGATGAATGAAGCTATTGATAGATTAGAAAGCAATCTTCAAAATGAAACTGTCGTTGTCGCTGTATCTGGTGGACCAGATTCTATGGCTTTGCTTTATTTAGTTAATTCTTTAAAAGAAAAATTAAATTTAAAAATTGTCTGTGCCCATGTTAATCATAAATTAAGACCCGAAAGTGAAGAAGAAGCTGACATGGTTAGACACTATTGTAATAAAAATGATATAATTTTCGAATATATGACCATCGATAGTTATAATAAAACCAACTTTCATCAAGATGCTAGAAACAAAAGATATAACTTTTTTGAAAAATGTGTCAAAAAATGTCAAGCTAAACACCTTTTAACTGCTCATCATGGTGATGATTTAGTCGAAACAATTTTAATGCGAATTGTACGAGGAGCCGCCTTTAAAAGTTATGCTGGATTTAGTGAAAAAATCGAAAAAGATGGTTATACCATTTTAAGGCCGCTAATTACTAATACTAAAGATGAGCTAGAACAATTTGATATTGAAAACAATATTCCTTATCGGATTGATAATTCCAATACTAAAGACACTTATACGAGAAATCGTTTCCGCAAATACATCTTGCCCAAACTAAAAGAAGAAGATAAAAATGTTCATAAAAAATTTTATAAGTTTAGTAAAACCTTAGAAATGTATGATAATTATATCGAAAAAGACACTAATAAAGCTTATAATCACATTTATCAAAATTATATACTAAATATTAATGAATTTAAAAAATTAGATAAAGTTATTCAAGTTAGAATTATAAAAAGATTACTTTGGGAAGAGTATAAACAAGATTTATCTTTAATTACCGATAATCATCGTAATTTACTTTACCAAATAATTATGAGTTCTAAAGCCAGCAGTGAAGTATCTTTACCAAAACATAAAAAAGCTATTAAAGATTACGATAGGTTTTATATCAAAGAAGACAAAATAATTTTATCAGAATATAAATTAGAATTAATCGATTATTTAACCTTACCAAATGGGAAAATTATTGAAATAACCGACGACGCTAGTGATAATAGTAATTACACTACTAGGCTTTTATCTACTGAATTAAATTTACCCCTTTATATTAGAACTAGATTAGATGGTGATAAAATTGCCATTAAAGGTTTAAATGGTACAAAAAAAGTCAAAGATATTTTTATCGACGAAAAGATTTCTAAAATAGATCGTGACATCTACCCAATTTTAGTTGATAGTAAAGACAATATTATTTGGTTACCCGGTTTAAAAAAATCTAAATTTCATAAGCAAAAAGACGAAAACTATGATATAATATTAAAGTATCATTAAAGAAGGGAGTTTTGTATGAACAAAAAGACTGTCAAACGTGGACTTTTACCATATGTCTTTTTAGCAATTTTTCTACTAGGCATTATGATGGTATTTAGTTCCTTAAATAGAGAAGTACACGAAATGACTTATGGTGAATTCACTAAAGAAGTTGAAGAAGGTAATGTCACCGAAGTTGTTGTCACTCCAAGAAGCCGTGGAAGTGTTTATACTATCAGCGGAAAATTAAAAGATTATAGTAGTAATGAAACCTTTAGTTTCAATATGCCGCTTACTAATGAAACAATGGTTAAGTTATTAGAAGCCGAAGATGAAAGTGGTTTTGAAATGACCACGACCACCGATCCAGATTCTAGTACATTATTACTTCTATTAATCAATGTTTTGCCAATCATCTTATTAATTGGTGTTGGTTTCTATTTCATTACTAGACAAATGGGTGGAAATAACCGTTCAATGGATTTTGGAAGATCAAAGGCTCGTTTAAGTGATGGTGGAGCCAAAGTAACCTTTAAAGATGTTGCTGGTTTAACCGAAGAAAAAGAAGAACTATCAGAATTGATCGACTTTTTAAAAAGCCCTAAGAAATTTACAAAAATGGGCGCAAGAATACCTAAAGGTGTATTATTAGTTGGCCCTCCAGGAACTGGTAAAACTTTGTTAGCCAAAGCCGTTGCTGGTGAAGCCAATGTTCCATTCTATTATATCAGTGGTTCTGAATTCGTTGAACTGTTCGTCGGAGTTGGAGCTTCAAGAGTTCGTGATATGTTTAAACAAGCTAAACAAAGTGCCCCATGTTTAATCTTTATCGATGAGATCGATGCCGTTGGTCGTCAAAGAGGCGCTGGTTTAGGTGGCGGGCATGACGAAAGAGAACAGACATTAAACCAATTACTAACTGAAATGGATGGTTTTGGTGCCAACGAAGGCATTATCATTATTGCGGCAACCAATAGACCAGATGTTTTAGACCCAGCCTTACTTAGACCAGGAAGATTTGATCGACAGGTTACTGTTAATGTTCCTGATGTTAAAGGCCGTGAAGAAATCCTAAATGTTCACGCCAAAGGCAAAACCTTTGCCGAAAGTATAACTATGAAAAATATTGCCAAAAGAACTGTCGGTTTTAGTGGTGCTGACCTAGAAAACTTACTTAATGAAGCTGCTTTATTAGCTGTTAGACGTAATAAAAGTGAAATTACTATGGCTGAAATTGATGAAGCTCATGACCGTGTTCTAATGGGTCCAGCTAAGAAAAGTAAAAAATATACTGAAAAAGAAAAGAAAACTGTGGCTTACCACGAAGCCGGCCATGCCGTCGTTGGTTTAAAACTAGAAGGAGCCAACGACGTTCAAAAAATTACAATAATTCCAAGAGGCTCAGCTGGAGGTTACAATTTAATGTTACCAAAAGAAGAAACTTATTTATCAACTAAAAATGAATTATTACAAACAATTAGCGGTTTACTAGCTGGCCGTGTTGCTGAAGAAACTGTATTTAATGAAATCACAACAGGTGCTTCTAATGACTTCCAACAAGCAACTAAAATTGCTAGAGCCATGGTTACCGAATATGGAATGAGTGATTTAGGACCGATTCAATTTGAACACCAAAGTTCTAGCGTTTTCCTAGGTAGAGATTATAATAAACAACAAAACTTCTCAACAAAAGTAGCTGATGAAATTGACGAAGAAGTTAGAAAAATAATTAATAAACAATACGAAGTAACTAAAAAAGTAATTAAAGAAAATATGGATTTATTAGATTTAATTGCTAATACCTTACTTGAATATGAAACAATTACTAAAGAACAGATCGATTACTTAGTAAAACATGGACAAATGCCAGATGAAGTTATTAAAGAAAAAGAAATTTCTAAAACTAATGAAGTCTGTCTTGAAGACTTATCCGATGAAGATTTAGAAGATTTAGCTAAAGAAATGAACATCGAAGATTATGAAAATATGTCCAAAGAAGAACTTATAGATAAATTAAAAGAAGACCAATCTGAAGATTCAGAAAAATAGTCTTCTTTTTTATGGCTTTTGAATTAAGAAATCGACTAATGATTTTGGACTTTTTCCACCATATATAATTCCATCAATCAAATCAATAATGGGCATTTCAACATTTTTGCCTTCAATTAATTGATGTACTGATTTTAAAGTATAAAGTCCTTCAATCGTTGTATTTTTAATGTAGTTATCAATTTCCTGTTGACTCGCTCCACTACCAATTAAATGCCCAAACGAATAGTTACGACTTTTTGGACTAGTAGCTGTTAATAATAAATCACCAAATCCGGCAAATGACAAAATCGTATTACCATTCCCACCTAGTCCCTTAATTAACTCTTTAATATCATGAATGGATTCTGTAATGAACATTGCCGAAGTTGATTCTGGCATTCCCATACCATCTAAAATACCTGAAGCAATCGCAATAACATTTTTAATCGCTCCGCATATTTCCGTACCAATGATATCACTACAAACCCTTAATTTAAAATGTTCGTTAGTAAAAGCTTGAACTATCATATCTGTTGTTTTTTTATTTTGACAAGCTAAAGTAAGTCCAACTGGTACTTTATTAGCAACATCAATCGCAAATGATGGTCCGGAAAAAACTGCTAAGTTTTTAGTCCCTAATATTTTTTCCACAATATCAGAAACAAATAATTGACTATCTTGTTCGATTCCTTTAGAAGCAATACATATTGGCTTATCTTTAATATATTCTTTAGCTTTAATTAAAGTCTCACTAACAAAAGCCGTGGGAATTGCAATCAAAACAAATTCCGCGCCCTCACTAGCTTCCTTTAAATCAGTAGTATATTTAATTTCTTTAGGTAAAGTGACCCCAGGAAGTTTAGGTGCCACCCTTGTTTCTTTTAAAGCGTTAGCTTCATCTTCAAAAGCTGTCCAAGCCACAACTTCATTACCATTTTCATTTAAAATAATCGATAGTGCTGAGCCATAAGCTCCGCATCCTAAAACACATACTTTCATCTAACCACCATATTCATTATAACCAAATAATAACTGATAAGCAAATATAATTAAATTTTTTTAAGTTTTTTTCGCCAAAAAGCAGGAATTGCTATATAAAAAATCGTATGATACTTATAAAGAGTAAAAAGTGGGAGAGTAGAAAGGAGAAAACAAATGACTAATGTAATTGCCCAAAAGAAGTATTATACGGGGATGAATGACCTTGTTTTTAAAAATGCTGCCTGTACGGAAAAAGATAAAGATATTTTAAAATGGATAATTGAAAAATCTATTCATTATAAACTAGATACTTTAAA
>CALVRF010000008.1 GCA_944358495.1 uncultured Bacilli bacterium | reverse complement strand
GTCATAAGTTAGAGAAGAAATTAAGGTATTTCACTTTGGCAAACTCTGCGAAGCAGGGTTTGGGGGCGAACTTTCACAAAGTGAATAGTTCGGGAAAGGAGTGCCGCGAGCGACTGCGAGCGGAGCCTAATATAAAGATTAATAAATTAATAGGTGGTAGGATAGAGATATCCGAGGGAAGGAAAGGGGGATATATAGGGATAGTATAGGAAAAACGGTGAGATTATTTCGCCTAACGCCAGCAGTTCGAACAATGTGTTCAATGTGAATTCGAATGGCAACGTGAACAACAACAATGCGAACAACAACAACGGCGTCGTCCCAACTCTCTAGAACACTAAGGGTTATGAACCTACGGGTCATAAAGAAAAGATTAGAGAATATTATATTATTCCTTGTAGAAGATAAGGGTTTCATATACTAGTAATAATATCTTTTACAAAACAATAAGTATAGTCAGAGATAACTTTAGTAAGTGTTTTTATTAATTATGTCTTAATGATTAATTAATAGAAATAATAAGCTGAAAAAGATATGATATGATAAAAACTATATTTTTAAGCAGTACTTAATATAGTGAGATTAATAATAATTTTACTATTGGTACTGTTTTTTTATTACTTTTGGGAGGTTTGTATGAAGTTAGTTGATATTTATAAGTTTTATAAAGAAAAATACCCTAAGTATATTATTATGATTAAATGCGGATATTTTTATGAAATATATGGAGAAGAAGCATATATTATGAGTAAAGTATTTGGCTATAAAATAAAAGACGTAAGTGGATTAGAAAGAGCTGGCTTTCCTATAAATAGTTATAACAAAGTAATTAACAGATTAAATAAATTAAAAATTAATTATTTGATTTATGGTGGTGAAAAAGTAAGGTTTAAAGATAATAATTATGACAAGTATTTGAGTGATGTTTATGAAAGATAATTTAGTAATGATTTCTAATTTTAAGAAAACCATTTTATATTTAGATAAAGTAATTATTAATTTTCCTGGTAATGAAAAAGTCTTAAAAGATAAAATAACTAGTTCTATGTATGATGTTTTAGAGTGTATGTATATGGCCAATGAAGTTAGTAATTATAATAGAATAATTTATCAAAAGAAAATTATTAGTAAAATAAAAATGATAGATTTTTATCTAAAGATTTCTTTAAATAAAAAATATATTTCTTATAAAAAATATCAAAAAGTTTGTCATCATTTACTTGATAATCTAAAATTAATATATGGATGGATACGGTATGAAAAGGTGTAACAATTTATATAATATTAGTATTAGTGATATTAAAGATGTTTATAAAGAAATAAGAAGTAATACGAAAAACAAATCAAAAATTTATAAATTTGAAGAGTTTTACTCTTTAAATGTTAGTAAAATAAAAGATGTTTTTGACAATAAAAATTATAAAGTTGGAAAATATAATATATTTTTAATAAGAGAACCAAAATATAGAATAATAATGAGCCAAGAAATATTTGATAAATTAATTAATCATGTTGTGGCAAGAAAGTTTTTACTTCCTGTTTTAGAGAAAACTTTAATTAATACTAATGTAGCTACTAGAGTTAATAAAGGTACTCATTATGGTATTAAATATTTAAAAAAGTATTTAAATGAGTTAAAAGGTAATATTATTTATGCTTTAAAGTTTGATATTAGTAAATATTTTTATAATATTAATCATAATATTTTAATTGATTTATTAAAAAAAAAATCAAAGATAAAGATGTTATTGATATATTAGTTAAAATAATTAATTCTACTGATGAAAAGTATGTTAATGAAAAAATTAACAATTTAAAAGAAATAGAAATTTTAAAAGTTGAAAATTCAAATTTGAATAAAAAAATTAAAAAACAGAGAATAGAAGAGGTTAATAGGATCCCTTTATATGAAAAAGGTAAGGGGCTTCCTATTGGTAATATGACTAGTCAAATATTAGCCATTTTTTATTTAAATGAATTAGACCATTTTATAAAAGAAAAACTACATATTAAATATTACATACGTTATATGGATGATGGAGTGTTGCTTAGTAATAATAAAGAATATTTAAAATACTGTTTAAAAGAAATAGAAAAAATAATTACTAAATATAAATTAAAATTAAATACCAAAACCAAGATAATAAATGTAAGTAAAGAGGGGCTAGATTTTCTAGGTTTTAGATTTTATATAATTAATAATAAATTAGTTTTAAAGGTTAGAAATAATACGAAAAAAAGATTTAAAAGAAAAATAAAAGCTATTAAAAAAGGAATTATTCTGCAAAATAAAGCTATAGCGATTATTAATAGTTATAAGGCCCATTTTAAATATGGTAATTGTTATAGACTATTAAATAAACATAAATATCAAAAATGGCATTAATTTGTCTTTTTTTGTAAAACGATTTAAAATAAATACAATTTATTATGCCATTAAAAAACTTATCATTACGATAAGTTATTTAGTTTCAGTTTTTTAGCTAATTGTTATTAACAATTGGGTTAGACACTTTAGTTAAGACTAAGGTGTCTTTTTTTACCAACCCCCCCCCTTAAAAGATTATTAGTAAAATTATGATTATAAGAAGTATAACTATTAAAAAGTCTTTTTTCGTCATAATCATAAGCCTCCTTTCGAACAAAACGTGAAAAAAGGTAGAAAGGGTGGTGGTTACAAATTTTCCCTAAAAGCACTATAAAATAATTTAAAATAAAAAGCAAATGGCCAATTTAAGAGATTTGAATGGTGTTAATGAAGAAAAGATGAATTTTGTCTTAGGTGAAATACTTATTTTCGAATAAAAAAATATATTAAAAAAGAAAATTTAACACATGAAAATTAATAATACTTGAGGTGATTTATAGATTTTTTCTTAGTATTTTGGTACAATGTTTATTAGAGGTGGATTTGATGGATTATTTATTCAAAAAATTAACTGAAAACATTAAAAATCACGATAATGTCGTTATTATGACACATAAACATCCTGATTTAGATGGTATGGGAAGTGCGATTGCTTTATCAAAAATTGCTGAAAGTTTTAAAAAGACTTGTTATGTAGTTTTTCCGATAGAACAAGTTAATAGTTCTTTAGAAAAAGGCCTTAATTTACTTAAAAAGAACGAAATTATAGTTAATTTTAAAAAGTATAAAGAAATTTTAGAAGTTATAAACGATAATACTTTATTAATTGTTTTAGATACTCAAAAACCTTATTTAGTAGAAAATCCAGAATTATTAGATAAAATAAACGATATATTTGTTATTGATCATCATACCAATAGTTCAGAGCATATCGATAATACTATTTTTGAATATATTAATTCTAACAAATCTAGTATTGTTGAAATTATTGCAGAATATTTAAAATATTTAAATAAAACATTAAATCCGATTATTATAACTTTATTATCTGCAGGTATGGAGATTGATACTAATTCTTTTAGTTTAAAAACCACGGAAAACACTTTTAAAATGGCGGGTTTTTTGACAAGACTTGGGGCTGACCCAATTTTAAGAAAAGAAATTTTAAAAGAATCTAAGGATGATGTTATTCGCCGTCACGATTATATTAAAAACAGTTATTTTATTAAAGAAGGTTATTTACTTTGCGACATGGGTGAAAAAGATATCAATGACCCAGTAGATTTGGCCATTCTAGCGGATGAATTATTAAGATTTGATACAGTAGAAGTATCATTTGCGGTTGGCAAAATTGGACTAGATATGGTTGGTGTAAGTACGCGTTCGATGGGTAAAATAAGTGCGGCGGTACTGATGAGCGCGATTGGTGGCGGTGGGCATGTAACTGATGCTGCTGCCCAATTTAAAGGAAAAAATAATAAAGAAGTTATTGAAATGATTAAAAAAGTAGTCATGGAGGGATAATATGCGGGTTATTTTATTAGAAGATGTTAAAAAGCAAGGAAAAAAAGGCGAAATTATTAATGTTAAAGATGGTTATGGTAATTATTTAATTACTAATAATTTGGCCGTTTTAGAAACTAAAGGTAGTAAAGCGGTTTTAGATAAGCAAAATTCTTTGGCTAAAGCTAAAGAAGAAGAAATGATTAAAGAAAATAAAAGAATAAAAGACAAATTAGAAAAAATGACTTTAGATTTTAAAGTTAAAGTTGGTAAGGGCGATCAAGTATTTGGCAGCATTAGTTCTAAGCAAATTGTATCAGAACTTAAAGATAAAGGAATTGATATTGATAAAAGAAAGATAAAAATAGATGGACCAATTAATACTTTAGGTATTACAATGGTAGATATTGAGCTATATAAAGATATTGTAGCAAAATTAAAAATTCATTTAGTAAAATGAAGGTGGTATGATGGATGGAAGAGTGATGCCGCATAATATCGATGCTGAGCAAGCTGTTTTAGGTTCGATGTTTTTAAGTAAATACGCTTTAGAAAAAGTCTTAGAAGAACTTAGTAAAGAAAAATTTTATTTAGAAGCACATAGTAAAATATTTGAAGCTATTAAGTATTTAGCAGAAATTGGCACGCCAATCGATATTACAACGGTAACAGCAGAGTTAGATAAAAGAAAGATTTTAGGTTCAGTTGGCGGAGTTGAGTATTTAACCGAAGTTATTAACTGCGTGCCGACGGCAGCTAATGTTGATTATTATTTAAAAATTGTGCAGGAATCATTTTTAAGAAGAAGTTTAATTGAAACTGCTACCAAAATAGCTGGTGAAGGTTTTTCTTCAACTGATGATATTGCTGATATTTTAGATGATGCTGAAAAGCAAATGCAGGATGTTGTTAAAAACCGAATGGGGACAGAGTTTAGAACCATTCAAGATGTTTTATTTAAAGCGCAAGCTGATTTAGAAGAACTTTCTAAACAAAAAGGCGAAATTACGGGAATTCCTACAGGTTTTTATGATTTGGATCGTTTAACAAAAGGTTTTCATGGTAATGAGCTAATAATAATCGCTGCCCGTCCTGCCATGGGTAAAACGGCTTTCGCTTTAAACATGGCGGTTAATATGGCTGTTAATGCGAAAAAAAGTGTGGCTTTATTTAATATGGAAATGGGTGCGGAACAATTAATTACGAGAATGCTTTCTTCAGTTGGACAAATCGAAATGCCAAAATTATTAACTGGTAGGTTGGAACATCAGGATTGGAAACGAGTTAATGAAGCGATTAGTAGATTAGCCGATACGAAAATGTTTATCGATGATACCCCGGGGATGACAGTTAGTGAAATTAGAGCTAAGTGTAGAAGGTTAGCTAACTCTAGTGAGGGATTAGATATTGTGATTATCGATTATTTACAACTTATTAGTGGTTCGGCTAAATATGCGGGTCAAAGACAACAAGAGGTGGCGGAAATTTCCCGTTCACTTAAAACAATGGCGATGGAATTAGGTATACCGGTTGTCGCTTTAGCTCAACTTTCACGTAGCGTGGAAGGAAGAGAAGATAAAAGACCACTTCTTTCAGATTTAAGAGAATCAGGTTCAATCGAACAAGATGCTGACATTGTATCTTTTCTATATCGTGATGATTATTATAATAAAGAGGCGGCAATTGATGAAAACACTAGTAAAAGTGAGTTTATAATTGCTAAACATCGTAATGGTCCAACAGCGACTGTTGATTTAGTTTTTAAACGAAATATGAGTTCTTTCTTTAATATGGAAAGAAATGATGAGGTGGAATAATGAGAAAAGTATCGATTTGGATAATTTTAGCTATTGTTTTATCGGGAGTATGTGTGTTAGGTTTTGGTTATAAACAAAATACTTTACCAAATAATTATTATCAAGTTTATTTGAATGATGAACTTTTAGGAACTATTGAAAGCAAAAAAGAGTTAGAAGATTATATCGATAAAAATGGCGAATATTATAAGAAAAAATACGATGTGGATAGAGTGTATGCTCCTAATGGTTTACAAATAAAAGAGGTTACAACTTATTCGGGTGATGTAACTTCTGTAAAGAAAATTTATAATAAAATCAAAAAAGAAGAGCCTTTAACGATTGATGGCTATTTGATGACTATTAAGCATCAGGACGATGAAGATGACAAGATTAAATCGACAAAAATTTATGTTTTAGATACTGACGTTTTTAAAAAAGCGGTTAATACTTTAATTGATACTTTTGTTGGTAAAGATGCTTATGAACTTTATTTAAATGATGAGCAAGTAGAAATCGAAACTACCGGTGAAAATATTGAAGATGTCTATGTCGATGAAGATATTACGGTAAAAGAAGTTAAAATTCCGGTGGATGAAAAAATTTATACTGATGCGGAAGACCTTAGTAAATATTTACTTTATGGTGAAAATTCTAAGGAAAGCATTTATACAGTAAAAGCAGGTGATACGATTGAAAGCGTAGCTTTTGCGAATAAGGTTAATCCTGAGGAATTGTTATTATCTAATGATACATTAACAAGTACAACAAATTTATTATTTCCAGGGCAACAACTAAAAATTGCTGAAACAAATCCGCAAATAAGTATTGTTGAAGAAAGTTATGTTGTAAGTGATATTGAAAGTGCTTATAATACAGAAGAACGTTATGATGATACAGTACTTATCGGTGATGATAGAGTTATTCAAGAAGGCGAAAATGGTTTGGACCGAGTTTCACAACGAGTTAGAGAAATTAATGGTGAAATCGTTTATGTTGATCCACAAGGTAAAGAGGTTTTAAAGGAACCTGTTAATAGAGTGGTTTTAAAAGGTAGTAAGTATGTTCCTGATGTTGGAAGTTTAACCAACTGGGGATGGCCTACTGATAGTGGTTGGACGTTAAGTAGTGGTTATTCTTATCGTTCAAATCCATTTGGTGGTGGCCGTGAATTACATACTGGTTTAGATATTTCAGGAACTGGTTATGGTTCGAATGTTTATGCAACGAATAATGGTAGAGTGGTGACGGCTACTTATCATTATAGTTATGGTAATTATGTAGTAATAAATCACAACAATGGTTATTTGACTTTATATGCTCATATGTCGAGAATTGCCGTTAAAGTCGGTGATGTTGTTGAACGCGGTCAAGTTATTGGTTATGTTGGAATGACTGGTTCAGCGACTGGTCCACATGTTCATTATGAGGTTTGGGATGGCTGTGAGTATTGTGATGTGAATCCATCAGTTCTTTATCCGAATGGTTATAGATAATGAAAATTTGTGTGTTAGCTAGTGGAAGCAAAGGTAATTGTGCCTATGTGGAAACAGCTTCAACTAAATCGTTAATTGATGCTGGAATGAGCTGCGCTTATATCGAAAAAGCTTTGAAAGATATTGGGGTAGATCCAGCTTCGATTCAGCGAATTTTTCTTACCCATACTCACACAGACCACACTAGTGGTCTTCGTGTTTTTTTGAAGAAGTATGGGCCAATGGTTTATTTTACTGAGAAAATGGATGAAGAACTAGGAATGCTTATCGATGATGTATGTTATATCGATGAAGACGTGCAAATTGATGATTTGGTAGTTAGACCAATTAAAACATCACATGATGTAGCTGATTCTAATGGCTATGTATTTATTTCCGAAGGAAAATCACTTATGTATATGACGGATACGGGTTATATTAATATTCGCAATTATAATAAGCTTAAAAACCATGATATTTATGTTTTGGAAAGCAATCATGATACAACGATGCTCATGGAAGGAAAATATCCTTATCATTTGAAACAAAGAATTTTGGGTGATAAGGGGCATTTATCTAATAAAGATTCCGCTTATTATTTATCACAGTTTACTAGTGATAAAACATCGGAGGTTGTTTTGGCCCATTTAAGTGAAGAAAATAATACACCAGATAAAGCCTTAGAAGCTTATTATAAAGCTTATGAAAAGTGTGGAAAAAAAGCGCCTAAAGTAATTGTGGCTAGACAAAAAGAAAGAACGGAAGTAATTGAAGTATGATTAAAATTGTTTGCACTGGAAAAATTAAAGAAAAATATTTTACTTTAGCTATTTTAGAATATTTAAAAAGATTATCAAAATATACTAAGATTGATATTATTGAAGTTAGGGATGAAGCTAATAGCGAAAAAGCGTTAAAAGTAGAAGGAGAAAGAATTTTAAAACATATTAAGGATAGTGAATATGTTGTTACTTTAGATATCGATGGAAAAATGCTTTCTTCTTTAGAGTTTGCGAATAAAATTAATCAAACTTTAATCAATAATTCAAATATTACTTTTGTAATAGGTGGCTCTTATGGGTTAAGTGATGAAGTTAAAGAAAAAAGTAATTATGCATTATCTTTTTCAAAAATGACTTTTCCTCATCAATTATTTAGGATTATTTTACTTGAACAAATATATAGAGCTTTTAAGATTTTAAATAATGAAACTTATCATAAATGAAAAATAAGTCCGATTTTGGACTTATTTTTCTATGAGCTTATCTAAACTGACATCTAAAGCGATGGCAATCCGATAAAAGGTATCTACGGAAAAATTGGCTTTTATTTTTTCACTTTCTATTTGTCTTATAAAATCATGAGATAGGTCAACCATTTCTGCTAGTTCGGCGGCCGTTATTCCTTTTTCTTTGCGTGTTTTTTTTATATTTCTTCTGATGGTATTATATATATCATTATCGTATTGTATGTTTTTCATGTAAGGCATCACCTAAGATTATTATAGGATAAATATTTTTTAATATATGTGAGTAAATAGTTCACATTTTTTTAAAAACATGATAAAATTAATGTGAGTTAATAACTAACGTAGGTGATGGTATGAAATTAAGAAGAAAAAGAAAAGCAAAAATTAAAGTTATAAGTATAATTGGGGTAATTAGTTTAGTATTATTAATGAGTGCAGGGTATGCTGCATAGTCTTATACAACGAAAGTCGTTGAAGTCTTATAATATAAGGCTTTAGTCATATAATTTGTTTAGAATAAATTTACAAAATTTATTCTTTTTTTTGTTAATTTATAAAGAAAATATGTTAAAAGATAAAGAATGGGGGAATATACATATGAATAATAAAATTTTAAAAGTTGGAACATTTTTTAGTGGAATTGGTGCACCTGAAAAAGCATTAGAAAGATTAAAACAGGAAGGATATATAAAAGATTATCAGGTAATGTTTTTTTCGGAAATTGATAAATACGCAATAAAAAGCTATTGTGCTATCCACAATATAAGTGAAAACTTAAATTTGGGTGATATAACTAAATTAAGTGGTAAGGATTTACCACGCTGTAATTTATGGATTGGTGGATTTCCTTGCCAAGATATTTCTGCTGCTGGAAATATGAAAGGTTTTGAAATTGAAAGTAAAACAAGATCAAGTTTAGGATGGGAAATGATAAGATTGTTAAAGGAAGTAAATAATAAACCTGAATATGTAATTTTTGAAAATGTAGCGATGATTACTAGTAAAAAATTTAAAACCACCCTTGAATTGTTTAAAAAAGATTTAAAGGAACTTGGTTATACACTATATGAAAGTGTTTTATCTGCAAATGATTATGAAATACCTCAAATGCGTAAGAGGTATTTTTTAATTGCCATTTTAAATAATTGTAAAAAATTTTCTTTTCCTAAGGCTATTAAAAAAAGTTTGTTTATATGATTTAATGGAAAAAGATATAGATGAAAAATATTATCTTACAACTTCTTTTTATACTTACGATAATTCGGGTAAAAGAGTTTTCTCTAATATAAAAGACAGTAATATTAAATATATAGTTGATTATCAAAAGTATTTAAAAGGTGGGGTTTGTGGGTATAATCCTACCGATAAGTTTAATCAAACGTCTAGATTATTTTCACCACTAGGAATAGCACCAACAATTACAGCTAGTAATACCGCTAATAATTGTAAAATTGTAATAGAAGAGGGGGAATAATTTATGAGAATAAGAAAAATTACAGCTAAGGAAGCATGGCGTTTAATGGGGTTTTCGGATGATGACTTTTATAAGGCACAAAATAAAGTATCAGACTATCAATTGTATAAACAAGCGGGTAATTCTATTGTTGTTAATGTTATATATGCTGTTTTAAAAGAATTATTATAAAATATTAACATTTCTTTCTATTGGTTACAGAGAAAGAATGATTGAATTATTAGATAAATAGTAATTGATTGTTTTAAGGAGATAATGAAATAAAGATTACGATATTAAAGAATAGTCAGAACACTTGTTTTTATTTTTGCTAAAACTAATTGAGTGTGGTATAATTTAATAAATTAATTTAGTTGAGAAAGAGTTGGATAGAAATGAAACAAGTATATGATTTAAACTTATATTCTGTATTTTATGTGACTGCTAATTCTAACAGCTTTTCAGAAGCTGCCAAGAAATTAGACTTAACACAGCCAGGAATTAGTTATTCGATTAGAAAGCTTGAAGAATTTTTTAATGTTAAACTTTTTGATCGGTCATTTACAGGGGTTAAACTTACTGAAGCTGGGAAAATATTATATTATTATGTTGATAATGCTAATGCTATTTTATTATCAGGAATAAAAGTAATAAATGAATATAAAAATGATTCTATCAGCGAATTAAATTTGGGGGTTCCTACACATGTTGGTACATATTATATTTCAGATAGCATATTAAAATTTCGTAAAATTTATCCTAATATTAAAGTAAATATTATTGATAAAAACACTTCCGAAATGGTAGCAATGATAAAAAAGAAAGAACTCGATTTGATTATAGATACTGATTTAACTAAATCTAGTGATCCTAATATTGCAGTAAAAAAAATAAGAGAATTAACAGGTATTTTTGTTGCTAATAGAGAATACTATGGACAATATGAAAATAAGCGATTGCTATCAAAAGAATTCGCTAAATTACCATTAATTTTACCTAGTAATACTACTAGAACAAGAAATGTTATTGACTCATATTTTAAAAGATATAATATAGCATTAAATCCAATTATTGAAAATAATTCTACACCTATCGGAAAAAAACTTATTGAAAAAGGTATTGGGGTTGGATGGATGATTGACGCTTTTGTAAAAGAAGAATTGGAATCTAAAAAATTTATTGAGATAAAGCCTGCTATTGAACAATTAAAAATATCACTTAGTGTAATGTATCAGAAAGAAAATTTAAATCATGTGATTCAAGATTTTATTAGGATTTTAAAAGATGAATAGTTTGACATATAAATGCCATTTATACCATATAAAAAAATTATGACTACCATAATTTTTTTATTTTTTTTATAATTACAATTAAGGAGTGATTCTTATGGGAGATTATGTGGATTTACATATTCATTCTTGTTATTCGGATGGTTTATTTAATCCTAAGACATTAATTGAAACAGCGAAAAAAAATAATGTGGGAATTTTATCTATAACAGACCATGATACAGTAGATGGAATACATGACATTGATTTTGATGATAAGGAAGTAGAAATAATTACTGGTATTGAATTATCATCCTTTATAGATATAAAAGGGAATAAAGAAAAAATACATTTGTTAGGTTATGATTTTGATTATAGTAATAGTGAGTTGCAAGATGTATTAATGTATTTAAAAGAGTATAGAACAAAAATAAATTTAGAATATCTTTATCAATTAAAAAAAATGTATAGTTGTTTAAGGGACGATATGTATTGTGGAATAGATTATAGTAAATATTGTCGGTTGTGGAAAGAAATAGAAACATATATGAAAAGATCTGGTTATACAGTCTCTGAGATAGAGGATGTAAAAAAGTATACGATAAATAATTTTCCTGAATATCCTGATTATGATATCTTTTATAAAGACGTAATTAGTGCAATAAGAAAGGCAGGTGGAGACGTTATATTAGCTCATCCATTTAGTTATAAATTAAATGATGAAGATGTACTTCAAATGATTTATACACTTTTAGATGCAGGTGCTGATGGAATTGAAGCATATTATAGTGAATATTCTAGCAGTCAAATACAAAGACTTGTTCACTTAGCTAAGGCTCTTGATATTTCCTATACTTGTGGTAGTGATCATCATTTCCCAACAGTTCAAAATAATAAAGAAATAGGATATGGAATTGACAATAATTTATGTCAAGAAGATTGTTCTTATTTGCAGAAAAGATTGAGGAAGGAGAGAAATAATTTATGAAAATATTTATATCTTGTCCATTTAGCGGGATTATGGATTGGGATAAAAAAGAAATAAAAAAAGAATATAAATATTTCTTTAATGAATTAATAAATTATATGGAAAGTCAAAAAATAGATTATTATTTAGCAATAAAAAGGGAAAATATGGGGAAGGATTATGTTTCCCCTAAAGAGTCTACTTTAAGTGATTATAATGGGGTAAAAAATTGTGATGTATTATTTGTTATACCAGGAAATCCAATTTCTGGTGGTGTTCATATTGAGCTTGGATGGGCTTCTTCAATGAAAAAGAAAATTCATTTGTTTTTAGAAAAGGAGGCACACTATTCTCCAGTATTAAATGGGCTTTCTGCTTTAACTGAAACTATATATCATAAAACAGAAAAGTTTCCAAGCCAGACATTATTGGATTGTATTATAAATGCGATTAAAGAAGAGACCAATAGAAAGGAATAACTTTTATGTATTTAGAATTAATAGATGAGGAATTAAAAGACATTTATACAAATTATAATAAACCATTTTATGTATATATATCGTTAACAAATTATTGTAATGCTAATTGTGTTTTTTGTGATGTTAGACAAAACGAATGTAAAAAAAATAATACAGATGTAAAGAAGTTGATAGATGAATTAGCTGAATTGGGGGTTAAGTATATTCATTTTACTGGTGGTGGTGAGCCCTTTGTTAATGATGATATATTTGAATATTTAGAATATTGTACCAAGAAAAATATAAAAATAAACGTTATTACTAATGGATTAAATTTAAATGAAGACAAAATAAAAATGTTATCAAAGTTCAATATGTGTAATATATTTTTCTCTATAGATAGTCACAATAAAAAGATACATAATGAATTAAGAAGAACAGAAAAACTATGGGAAAAAGCTACTGATAATATTAATTTGATAAAAAAATATATGCCGAATGTAAAGATTATTTTAAATCATGTTCTTAATAGAAAAAATATTGATGATTTTGATAAGTTTATAAATATGAAGAAAAATGTAAATTTTGATTATATTAATCCAATTATTATTAAAGATTGTGAGTTTCTATTTCCAACTGAAGTTCAAATAGAAAACTATAATAAAAATCTTAAGAATTATCAAGACCTAGCAATTCAAAACAATATTAAGTTTTTATGTAAAAATATAAATTTTTTCAATTCTGAAATAAATACAAATGGCGACAGAAAAGAAAAAATAAATTTGAAATGTGTAGTGCCAAATTATTGTGCATTTATTGATTGTCCAACTGGAAATGTATATCCATGTGATTGTAGTATACACAGAGATAGAGAACTCTATAATATTGGTAATTTAGCTAATCAGACATTTAAAGAAATATGGAATGGTGAAAAAAAGAAAAAACTAAGTAAACTTTTATTAGAAGGAAAATTGAACTGTAAGTTAAAATGTGATGAGTGTAATTGTTTGTTTAGTGAAAAATATTTTGAAAGTAGGTAATTATATGAATATATTAGTAACTGCAGAACAATTTGGATATGGTCCGGTTGCGACAGCATTAAGTGTAGTAAAAGAATTAAAAAAATATCCTGAAATAAAATTAACTTTTATGGGAACTGGGATTGCTTTAGAACAAGCCGTTATGTCAAATTATTTTGATAAAATAATCGAGTGTAAAACTTTTGACTTTGATGAACTAGAAAAATATAAAAATATAATTTTAAGTTTTGATGTTATTTTATCTTCTGAAAATCAACCTGGAGCTAAATTTGCAATAACAAACGGTCATAAAAATGTGTATTTCATTGATAATTTAATGTGGATGTGGGATAAACTTGATGATGGTTTAGAAAAGGCCAAAGGTTATATTATATCAGAAATAATTTCTTCAAAGGCCAACTTTGAGCGGATAGGAAAAAATATTGAAAATCCTATATTTATAGGTCCTTTAAGGGAAATTAATACTAACAAAAAACTAAAAAAAGAAAATAAGTTGATAATAAATACTGGTGGTGCTGAAGCGTTTGTAATTGATTCTGAAATTGTTAAGAAGTATTATAATAAAATAATAAATGAAATATTATCATCAGATATTGTTAAAAAATTTGATAAGATAATAATTTGTGGCGGTAGTGGAGTCATAAACTATTTAAAACTAAACAATAAAAGTTCAAAAATTCGTGTGGAGACTTTATCAAATCAAGATTATTTAAACGAGCTAAATACTTGTTCACATATTATATTAGCTTCTGGACTTGGTAATTTTATTGAAAGTGTGTGGCGAGATAAAGAAATTATGTATATTCCGCCTATAAATTATAGCCAGTTATTACAACTTGATTATTATAAAGAATTAGATTTAGGATTTAAAATTGTTAATTGGGATAAATTTAATTTTTTTACAAAGATACCACAATTGTTAGATGAAAATACTGGTGTTGAAATGGTAATCTCTAATGTAAAAAAATATTTAAATTCAAAAACTGATATCATTGCAAATGAAACAATAGATTTTTTAAAGAAAAGTCAAAAGAATTATTATCATAAGCGAAATGACTATGCAAAGCAATTTGATAATAGTTCTTCTCGCAAGATAGCTGAAATTATTATGAAAGAATGTAGGTGATTTAAATGAACATTCCAAACGATCCATTTTTAGGTACATATTATATTGGTAAAGAAGAATTAAAAGCGGTAAAACAAGTTATAAAATCGAAAAGTTTGTTTAGATATCATGGCCCACAATTGCTCTATAAAACTAATGAATTAGAAGAGAGACTAGCTAAATATTTAGGTGTGAAATATGTATTAGCATGTTGCAATGGATCTGCAGCGTTAAAACTTGCATGTATAGGATGTGGTATAGGTCCGGGAGATGAGGTATTAATGTCTCCATTTACGTTTATAGCTTCTGCAAGCAGCGTTTTATCATGTGGGGCTGTACCAAAGTTTGTAGATATTGATAAATCGATGAATATTGATGTTAATAAAATTGAAGAAAATATTAGTCCATCAACGAAAGCTATTATGGCTATACATATGCAGGGACAACCATGCAATATGAAGGAGATAAAAAGAATTGCAAAAAAACACTCATTATTGGTAATAGAGGATGCTGCACAAGCGTTTGGCTCAAAATTTGAAAATAAATTTTCTGGAACCATAGGTGATGTAGGAGCGTTTAGTTTGCAAGCTGGAAAGACAATTACTTGCGGAGAAGGTGGGTTTATAGCCACTAATAACAAGAAAATTTATATGGCGGCAAAAATGTATCACGATAATGGTGGATATAGAATTGGTGACGATTATCCTACTTGGGAGAATGGAAATACTTTTTTTGGAGAAAATTATAAATTAACTGAATTACAAAGTGCAGTAGCGTTGGAACAATTAAAAAAGGTTGATAAAATCATAAACAAGCAAGAATATAGTTATTCCCAAATAATTAATGGTTTAAAATTTAATAAATTTAATATTAGAACGATTGATGAAAATTGCCAAAGCGTCAAAACAAGTGTTTGTTTCAATTTTAATACAAAAAAAGAATGTACTAATTTTATAAATTGGATGAAAGAGAGAGGAGTTCCTTTTAATCATTATTGTAGCAATTTAATTAATGAGTTTGATACATTTAAGAAAAAAAATTCTTGGCATAAATCGCATTTTCCTTATGAATTAAGTGAATATACTGAAATTGATTGTTCTATTTCTCACGATATTTTTAATAAAACAGCATGGTTTAATTTATCAGCTTCTTTAAAGTCAAAACATCTAAAATATATAAATGTTATTTTGAAGGAGTTTGAAAATGAATAATAATTTTACAATGTCTGAAATTTGGACTCAATCATCATATATTCGGTATAATGTTAATGAACTATTCAAAATTGGTAATTTATTATTTAGAAAAACTGGTAATCAGTTAGTATCTCAACATTTCTTTGATATTTCTATAGATGATGAAACCGTTGACAAAATGAAAAATTATATAAATGAAGGATTTACATTTAAGTTTAGTTATATAAGTAAGAATGTATATGAAAAACTTAAAGAAGATTTTGTGGTTGATTTATTAGATGAGTGGAAAGCTCCTAAATTATGTATAGATGATATTGATAAATATTTAAGCAATTCTGCCCATAGTCAAGTTAAAAGAAATTATAAGAGGTATTTAAAAGAAAAGAGTATGTATAACTTTAAAGTTTCAAATGAAAATTATAATAGTTTAAAATTATGGAAGGATGTTTTATATATAGATAAAAATTGCTGGAAAGGACAGCAAAAATGTGATATGAAGAGTTTAGATAGAGAAGATTTGCAATATGTATTTTATTTATTGCAGAATAAGGAAAACTCCTCTTTATTAGTTTGTTATGATAACAAGATTCCTGTTTCATATTCATTGATGTTTAGAGCTAATGATAAAAGTGAATGGTATGCTGTTAAGTGGGGGGCTTCTTCTACCGGAAGGAAGAAATATTTAGGTATATTTGCTCTATTTGAACATTTAAGATTTATAAATAAAATGGATAATATTGTAAATGTAGATTTTTGGGGGAGACGGAGCCAAACGTATGATTATTTAAAAAATAATGATGAAGAAAGATTTCATCTAATAGTGAGTGGTGATGTATAATATGAAGTTAATTGAAGATACAATTGATTCTATTCCTAATATAGATGAATTAATAGACAAAAGTTATAATGGAACCTGCTTTGCATATTCATGGTTTATGAAGTTAAAGAATGCCAATAAAATAATTAAATTTGTAAACGATAAAAATATACTTGTAGGATTTATGCCATTATTTTTAAATGAAGATGGCACTAATATATGCCAAAATACTATGTATATTCCATATGGTGGACCGGTATTTTTTAATGTTCCAAGTACAACTAGGAGAAGGATAAAATATATTAGGATAATTGAAAGTTTGCTTGCCGATTACCTAAAAGAAAAATTTACAGATTTTAGTTTTTCTATTGATGAAAAAATTATAGATGTAATGCCATTTATACGTAAGGATATAATACCAGAAGTAAGATATACTTATAAAATAGACTTAGGTAATACTATCGATGATATATATAATGGATTTGGTCATGATAGAAAAAAAGAAATAAAGAAAGCAATAAAAGGTAGTTTAGAATTTTATCTTGACTCTGAAATGAAATATTTTTCGCCAGA
Organism: uncultured Bacilli bacterium; assembly: GCA_944358495.1. Taxonomy (GTDB): domain Bacteria; phylum Bacillota_I; class Bacilli_A; order RF39; family UBA660; genus Coprosoma. The sequence goes on along the minus strand of CALVRF010000008.1, from coordinate 7,489 downwards.
AAAATGTGTAGAATGGGAGAAAAAATATAATTTCCCATCATCTGCTAAATTTGTAGAAAAATATATAAAAAAATCAATTGATGTGGATAGGGGAATGTGTTTTATTGCTAAAAAAGGCGATATAATATATGGCGCAGTATATATGGCATGGGATAGTAAAACTGCATATATTTTATATTCATATTTTGATAGTAACTATGATGTAGGGGCTATATCATTTTTGTACTATAATATTTTTAAATATTTAAAAGAAGTAAAGAAACTTGCTTATATAGATTTTGAGGGTTCTGTTTATGAAACTGTAGAAAATTATAATATTTCTTTTGGAGCCTATCAAGCTAGATATTATAATTTACATTATTCTAAAAATAATAAAAACGAATTATATAGCAATATGTATAAATATTACGAAAAATGAGGCTGATATTATGAAAAAATTATATGAGAGAATTATGAATAAAAATTCGTATTTAAAAGAGAAATCTTCATTGGAAACACTACCAAGTGTTGATATAATAGGAGAAAATTTTGCTTTTAGCGAAAAAGTAAAAAAAATTCAAGAATATTATAAGATAAAAAGTCAGCCAGAATTTTTCACATTTAACAAAAGTGACTATTATAGTTTTACCAGTGGGGATCCGATAAAATATAAACCATTTAAACCCGCAATAGATAAGATGAATGAAGTGTTAAACGGGAATAATCTTTTTGAGTATCCACAAACTGCAGGGACTATAGAAGATCGCACAATTGTTGCAGAGTATTGTAAGTCGTTAAATATATCGAAAAATGAAGATGGTGAAGAATTGAGCTATCAAAATATAGTTTTTACTGCATCAACTACACACGCATTTTCGATATTACTGGAATTAATTGCTAATCCTGGAGATGTTATTATCGTTCCTGAGCCTAATTATGGATTGTTTGATTTTATGCCAGAACGGTTAGGAATAAAAATAGTATCAATTCCTTTAAAAAAAGAAAATGACTATTTAATAAATATAGAAGAACTTTCTAATTTAATTGAAAATATTAATAATTCTATAGAAAAGAAAAATAGAGTAATTGCATACCTAAATTTAAATCCACATAATCCAACCGGCAAAGTAATGGGAACAAATGAAAAAGAATTATTATATGAATTGGGCAGTTGTTGTAAGAAATATGATATGTTCATTATTGATGATATGGTATATAGAGATTTGACTTATGATATTTCTGATATGGCATTGCCTATTGCAACCAATGACTATTTATTTGATAATACAATTACCTTATTTGGTTTGTCTAAGTCATTTGGCCTTGCAGGAATACGGGGTGGAGTTGTAGTTGCTAATAAATATTTGATTAAATCAATGCAGGATAAAATTTTTCATATTATGGATTCTATGTCTATTCTAACAATCGCTGCTTTAACAGGAACATTTAATACAAACAAAAAGAGAAATGATTATTATCAAAGCTATATTACTGAACTAATTGAAGAGTATAAAATAAAGTATTTAATAATTAAGGCTATAGTGGATGGTATTGATTGTGTAGATAAAAAATATCAAAAAAAAGTTAAAGAGAGAATAATGAAATGTGTAGATAAAAATGAAGTTGATTTTGTTTTATCTGGGGTTAGTTTGATAAATTTTCCTGAAAATTTAGAACCTGAATCCGGTTTTTTCACAATATTAAATTTCACTAAAATAAGAGGAATGAAATATGAAGATAATGTTATACAAGATGATATTGACTTGTTTAAATTTCTATTTAATAAAGCTCATACAAAAGTGATACCTGGAAGTGCTATTATGTGGCCATATGATGAACTAGTAGTTAGATTAACATTTGCTATTGATGATAAAAGTATTATTTCTGCATTAATATTAATCAAAAAGGCGATTGAGGAGTTGAAATAATGAAAGATTCTTATTTAAAATTGTTATGTGAAAGGACAAATAAAAAAAATTGTATTATTGTTTATTCTGGAACTTTAGCTATAGAAAGTGCATTATTTATGTTAAAAATCAAAAAAAATGATGCTGTTTTAGTAGCTTCATCTGTCTGTAATTCTATAATCAATGCAATAATTAGAGTTGGTGCTGTTCCTATTATAGTGGAACCCAAAAATCGCTTTACTTTTAGTTATGATGATATAAAAGATGTTATTTATAAAGAAAACATTAAATGTATGATTATGGTTCATCAATATGGCTTAGGTCAAGACATTAAAACAATAAAAGAGTCTTTTCCGAACATTCCAATAATAGAAGATATTGCACAAGCATGGGATATACATATTAAACGTCAAAAGATAGGAGAGTATAGTGATATTGTAATAACTTCATTTGGGAAAACTAAACCATTAAGCTACGGACATGGGGGAGCGATTTTAAGCAATCTCGAAATTAATAATTATATAGATTTTTATGACAATGATAGTAGAAATAACAAGAAAAATATGTTACCATATTATTTGACAGATAGTTATAATATAAATTTCAAGAAGTTGATAAAGAAGGCTGATACTATTGTTAAATATCAGCGAAAGATAGCACAAAAATTAACATTTTTAAATGATTATCATTTTATTACAGTTGTTCTGGAGGAGGAAAATAATTACGTTTGGCATCGTTATCCTGTGATTGTAGATAATGAGAATTTTAAAGTTTTTATAAATATTTTAGATAAATGTAAGGTAAAATATCAATTGCCGCATCCTATAGAACTTAAAGATTTACCATTTTTAGAAAATAAAACATTTAAATATATTAATAAAAATGATAGAGATGATAAAAAAATAATTTTTATTAGAACTAGAGGAAATAAGATAAGAAATATAAAAAAATTACAAAATAAAATGAAAGGAATAATGTAAATGGAAGTATTATTTGCGACACATAATAAATCTAAACTGCAGTTATATAGAAATATGCTTAAAGAAGATGGCGTAAAAATTGTTGGTTTAGATGAGCTTGGAATTGATTATGATGTCAAAGAAGTTGGAAAAAACTCAAAAGAAATAGCTATTAAAAAAGTTAAAGAATACAATAAATTATCGAATTATATAACTATTTCTGAAGACACAGGTTTGTATTTTGATAATATACCAGATGAAAAACAGCCTGGTGTAAATGTAAATACTGTTAATGGTAAAAAACTGTCAGAAGAAGAAAGGATTGAATATTATAAATCTTTAATAAGTGACTATGGCGGATTGCTAAATGGTTATTGGATAAAAGATATTGCTATTGCCGATAACAATGGAAATATTTTTACTTATAAATATAAAATAAAAAAAATTTTTACTAACAAGGTACATAAACTCAGAAATGAGGGTTATCCGCTTGATTCGATTTCAATAACTCCCGAATATAACAAATATACAGTTGAGCTAACTGATGAAGAGAATATGAGATTAAATGAAAGTTGTAATAAGGAAATACACAATTTTATTGTGACAACTCTTAATGGTTTGAAAAAACATTAAAAAATGATATAATACTAAACCAAGAAAGGAATGAAGTATATGTTGGAGATTAATCTTAGTAAAGCTGTCAAAAGCTATGGCTTTAACAAAGTGTTAGATGAATTTGACTTAGATGTTACATCTGGGGAGAGAGTAGCTCTTATTGGCCCAAATGGGTGTGGGAAAACTACATTACTTAAAATTATTGCAGGAATAGAAAAAGCGTCTTCTGGTACGGTTTCAATACGAAAAGGTGATAGTATTGGGTTATTAACACAAACACCACCTGAGGTAGATGATAATTGTACTGTTAGGCAAGTTTTAACAAGAGATTTAGGAAAAATATATGAAATAGAGCAAAAAATTCTTGAGATAGAAGAAAAATTAAGTCATTGTACCTCAGATGAATTAGATGATTTATTACATAAATATGGTAAGTTAAGAGATCAATTTGAGTTTTTAGGCGGATATGAAATTGACACTAAAATTAATAAAATATGCACAGGATTTAAGATAAAACCGGAAATGCTGGAAAGAAAGTTTAATACATTAAGTGGTGGTGAAAAAACTATAGTCAATTTAGCTTCCTTAATATTAAGTGAACCATCAATATTATTATTGGATGAGCCAACCAACCATTTGGATATTGATACACTAGAATGGCTTGAGGAATATCTAAAAACATATAAGGGTACAGTTGTTATTAGTTCTCATGATAGATACTTTTTAGATAAAGTGGCGACAAAAACTGTATTAATTGAAAGAGGTAAGTCTGAAATTTTTCACGGTAATTATTCTTATTATTTGGAAGAAAATGAAAGAAGAATAATGTCTGAGTTTGAAGATTATAAAAATCAACAAAAACAAATTGAAGCCATGAAAAAGAAAATAAAACAATTACAAGAATGGGGAAAATTAGCTTATCCAGGTGGTGTTGGATTTTTCAAAAGAGCTGCCAGTATTCAAAAGAGATTGGATAAGTTAGAATTACTAGATAAACCTGAAACAAAAAAAGAATTACCATTAGATTTTCAAATTAGTGAAAGATCAGGGAAAGAAGTTTTAAATGTTAAGGACTTAGGTATTATTTTGGGGGATAGAGTAATCTTTGATGGTGCAGACTTTCAAGTTAGATTTGGTGATAAAGTTTGTATGATGGGAAAAAATGGAAGCGGAAAGTCTACTTTTGTTAAAGCAATGCTTGGTGATGTAGAAATTTTAGATGGTCAAATTAAATTAGGAAGTAATGTTTCAATAGGTTATATTCCGCAAGAGATTAAATTTGAAGATGAAACTGCAACTGTTCTTGATACCGCTAGAGAATATTTTAATGGAAGTGAAACCCACTTGCGAGCTTCATTGGCTAAGTTTTTATTCTATGGAGAAAATGTATTTAAAAGAGTTGGAAGTTTATCGGGTGGTGAAAAAGTAAGACTCAAACTATTTGAGTTAATTCAAAAGAATGCTAATTTTCTTGTACTTGATGAGCCAACTAATCACATTGATATAGATACAAAGGAAATGTTAGAAGAAGCACTGGCTGAATATCCTGGTACATTGATGTTCATTTCACATGATAGATATTTTATTAATAAACTTGCACAAAGAATTTTATATATCGAGGATGCTAAAGTCGATGAATATCTTGGTAATTATGATGATTATAAACATCAAAAAGAAAAACAACTTGAGTTAACTAGAAATAATATGACAAATGGAAGACGTAGATAAGGAGGCTAATTAGTGGCATTTAAATATAAGTTAACAAAAAAAGTAGAGGAATTTTTAGATAATTCAGAATATGAAGAAATTAATATTGGATATTCAAATACACAAGTTTTTCATATCATAAAAAACAAAGAAGATTATTTTTTGAAGGTTGGAAAGAAAGAATATCTTAACGATGAATATAGCAAGCTCAAATATTTACAAGATAAATTACCTGTTCCTAAAATAACTTTTCGCGAAATATATGATGATATTGAATATTTAATAACAACAAAAATACCAGGTGAAATGGTTTGCTCGGATTATTATATGAAACATCAATCTGAAGGTATTGATATAATAGTAGAAGCATTTAAATTATTATATAATGTAGATATTTGTAATTGTCCAATTAATGTTTCTTTGGATTATAAATTATCTATTGCAGAAAGTAATATCAGAAAAGGTTTAATAAAAGATGAAAATATCGATGAAAAAGTGTTGGAAAGATTTGGAAGTGCACAAGGCGTTTTAGATTATTTAAAGAAAAATAAATTTGCTGAAGATTTGTGTTTTAGCCATGGAGATATTAGTTTACCTAATATATTTGCAGATGATGGAAAATTTTCAGGATTTATTGATGTTGGTGATTGTGGAATTGCGGATAGATGGTTTGATATTGCGATTGTTATAAGATCTATTATTAGAAATTTTGGTGAAGAATATGTTCAAGAATTTCTTGATAAGCTAGGATTTGATTATGATAAATTTAAATTTGATTATTATATGTTATTAATGCAATTATATTTATAGGAGTAACAATGAGTTATAAAATAGAAAGATTGTCAAAATATATCTTTGATGATGAAAATTATAATAAATTAGCTAATCGAATATATTATGTTACAGATCATTTAACCAAAGATTATCCTCACCATTATGAATGGTATTATCAAACCCATTTGCCTGGTGTTAGGAAAGGTAATAGAGAAGTATTTTTTGTGCAATTACATGATAATATTTGTGGAGCTGCTTTTGTAAAGAAAACGGATGATGAAAAAAAGATTTGCACGTTTTATATTGCTGAATATGCTAGAAATATGGGAATAGGTAGAGCATTAATGAATAAAGCATTCGATTATTTAGACACTAAAAAACCTTTAATTACTATGCCAGCCTCAAAAGTTCAATTTTTCCTTCATTTTATGTATCGTTATGATTGGAAAATTACTGAAATAAAAGATAGTTATTATACAAGAGGTCATGACGAGATTGTATTTAATGGAAACTTAAATTAAAAAAAGGTTTAGCAACCTTTTTTTAATATGACTTGGTATATAATATCATCTTGTTTATTATATTCTATGCTAGGAACTGAATCAATCATAATTCCATTGCAACTTTCAATAATTTTTGAAGATGCGATGTTTTCGCTATTTGTTACTATTGTTAATGTGTTCATTCCAATTTCTTTACATTTATCTAATCCTAATTTTAAAATCCTTTTTCCATAACCTTTGTGTTGTTCTGAAGGCCTAATACTATACCCTATATTTCCACCATGTAATCTAACTTTGTCTATTAATTTTGTTCTTATATTTATCATTCCAATGATTTTATTATCATTTTTCCTAATTAGAAAATAAGTGAATCCTGGACAAACGTCATTAGGACAAGTTAAAGGAGATTCATACTTTTTTAAAAGTTTTAACCATAATTGATATTCATTAATATATCTTTCTAAATATCCGGTACCAGAATATGGTAAATTATTTTCCCTTAATTCGCCAATATATTTAATTGCATCTTGTTGTCTTTTAATGCTTGGCTTCTCTAAATATATTACATCCATTATATTTTCTTCCTTTCTTAATTGTCGGTTATAGTATTATAACATATTTGTGTTTTTTGTAAAAGTATAGAAGACAAAATAGAATATTATTTTTTAAATATATAATCTGCAGAAACATCTCCATAAATTTTTAATAAAGCATATAAAAAATAAGTTGTAATTAAATACATTCCACCTTCATAGTGAGCATAAGCAGATTGACTAGTATTTAATCTTTCAGCAATTTGCTCTTGTGTGAAACTATGACGTTTTCTTAAAATTCTAAGTTTTTTGCCTACTTCTTTTAAATTGACATCTAATTCAATATATTTATTTTTTGAAGTAAACCCCAATAAATAGTCAAGAGATATTTTATAATGATTTGCATATTTTATTAATTGTTTTAATGGTATTGTGTCTTTGCCAGTCTCCCAGCCAGAGACAGTTGAAAAGTGAACTTTTAAAGTTTTAGCTATATCTTTTTGTTTTAAATC
>CALVRF010000007.1 GCA_944358495.1 uncultured Bacilli bacterium | reverse complement strand
CTATATCAACTCTCCCTCAAACCTACTTGATACTAAATCAATTTTCTCACCATTGTCAAAAGTAATTATTTTCTTACTTTTATTATAACTGACAATTCTTTTCGTATTAACGATACAAGCTCTATGAGTTTGTACAAAATTTCCATTAAGCATCTTATAAAAATCGCCTAAACTTTTGCTTAATTTAAACGTCGCATACTCTGTTCTCAAAATTATTTTTCTTTCGTTAGTTTCTTTAGTTACATATAAAATATCATCCAAAGCTACTGTATAAATAGTTCCACAGTCTTTAAAACGAATTATTTTCTTCGTTTTTAAAATTTGCAAAGCTTTTTCAATAGATTGTTCTAAATGTTTTTCACATTCATCAAATTTATTAATATATGATAAAAACAAAAATTCATTTTTAATAGCTATCTGACTTAATTCTTGATGCCCAGTTAAAAATATAATTATACTATCAACATCTTTATTTCTAATAAGTCTAGCCATATCCAAACCTGATCCACTAGGCGTTTCAATATCTAAAATATAAATCTTAAATGGTAGTTTACGATTAATCATCGACCTAAACTTTGGACCATAGTCGTCAAACCGATGTATCTTATATTCAATTTGATTTTTCATCATGTATTTTGTAATTACACTTTCAGTTAAAGTCATAAAATGCTTATCATCTTCACCTATAATAAAGTTTACCATAAATATTACCTTCTCCCCTTATATTCTCATCTACAATGCTCCTTAAATATAACATATTTCTACAAATTTTTCTATATTTTTTACCAAAAAAAGGTAAAAAAATTATAAAATAACTTTTAACATATAGTAGACACTTAAAAACCAAAGATATTCTTATCTTTGGTTTGCTTTTTCCTTTACATCATCCATCCATTGGCTACCAAAATCAGTTATTGCAGCTCCTAATTCAGTACTTTTATCATAAAGCCAAGCACCAGCCGATTTTAATTTTTCCTTGGCCTTTTCTTTATATTCTGGAATATATTGTTCAATATAATTGTCTAATGAATATAATGCATCCTTGGCCATTTGAACTGTACTATCAGAAACGTCATGAATGGTATAACCATTAATTTCGCCTCCCTGAAATAAAAAGGTAAACAAAGTATCAAAATTATCCATAGCTTGTTCCTTGGCATTTTGATAAGCCTCCGTTTGTTTAGCTTCCTCAGAAGCTGTAGCTAAGGATTCAGCACCATCTGTCATCAAAGTAATAGCTGTCTCTACCGCATTTGAAGCTTCTTCTTCACTAATAACAGCTTCTTGACCAGCATCAGTCCCCACAACATCTTCCGTATTTTGTGGTTCTTCAATCGGCGTTTGACTAGGCTCCTCTGATTTTGTTTCTGAAACACTGCATCCCATCAAAGAAAATGATAACGTTCCGGCTAAAATCATCGCCATAACTCCATTTTTAGCGATCCATACCTTTCTTTTATCTTTTTCCACAATAATCACCTCTTATTACTAATTATTATAACACGTCTCACATACTTTTACCAATTAAACACCACCAACTTCGCCTTTTTTGCGTAACAAAAGTTTCCTGATCCAATCAACCGGTATTACTAAAGCCGAAAGTAAAACCATCACTTCAAACTCAAACAAGCTAAGTCCATAAGTTCTAAACATCGAACCGCCATAATAAATCAAATAAATTTGAACTACTAAAATAAATAAAATAATTATCAAAAAGACTTTATTTTTCGTAATATGGGCAAGTAAATTAAGCCGATGAGTACGCGCATTAAAACAGTTAAATATACTCATAAAAATAAATAACCCGAAAAATGCTGTCATTAAATCATCAGTATTGCCATCGCCAAAAATACTGTGGATAAATGGACTTTTTAAGAAGAAAATACAAAGTAGAGCTGAAAACGCTCCAGTTATAAAAATTTCCTGCTTCATATAATCATTAATAATCATCTCGTTTTTCTTCTTCGGTTTTTCATTCATATACTCTTTTAAAGCTGGCTCAAAAGAAAAGGCAATCCCCGCTAACGTATCCATCACCATATTAATCCAAAGCATTTGAATAACTGTAACTGGCGTATCAACTCCAATAAATGGGCCGATAATCGATACACTAACCGCACATAAATTAACCGTTAACTGAAATACTATAAACTTCCTAATACTCTTAAAAATCGTTCTACCATAAAGAACCGCATTCGAAATCGATAACAAATTATCATCCAATATTACAATATCACTAGCTTCTTTCGCCACTTCCGTACCTGAACCCATCGCAAATCCCACATCAGCTTTTTTCAATGCCGGAGCATCGTTTACCCCGTCTCCCGTCATCCCAACGACTAATCCTGCCTCTTGGGCTAATTTAACAAGCCTACTTTTATCCTGCGGTAAAGACCGTGCAATAATTCGTAAACGTGGTAATAATTTTTTAATTTCTTCATCCGATTTACTCCGTAATTCATCACTAGTTAAAATGGCATCATCAGGACTACCAATCAAACCGACTTCCTTACCAATCGCTACTGCCGTTTTCACATTATCCCCCGTAATCATCACAGTATTAATATGAGCCTTTTTAATTAAAGAAAGTCCCTCAATCGCTTCTGGACGAACCTCATCTTTAATATATACTAGACCAATTAATGTCATCCGGCTTAATCTATCTTTAATATCCGTCGTCGCAAAAGCCAAAACGCGAATTCCTTTTTCCGTCGCCTCTGCTATGTGTTTACTTAATTTATCTCGGTTAAAAAGTCCTCTTTTTTTACCATTATCATAATAGTGTGTGCATTTACTCAAAATAATTTCTGGTGCCCCTTTAACTAAATGAATCCGTTTTCCTTGGTAACTAACCGATGTCAAAGCATATTTCTTTTCACTAGAAAATGGAATTACATCTAATTTATCTGCTTTCATCACGCTTTTAGCAAAAAAATTAAGTAACGCCCTATCTGTAATATTTCCACCAATCGCTTTACCCGCCTCATCATAACTACTCGCATTATTCATCACTAAAGATAATTTAACCTGTTCATAAAATACTTTATCTTTTTTTAATTCTTCCTCATCATGATAAATATGCCCTAAAGTATCACTAATACCAATAACCTCTAATTTACCCTTAGTAATAGTTCCCGTTTTATCCGTAAATAAAATATTAATATTTCCCGCCGTTTCAATCCCCATTAATTTTCTCACTAAAACATTACTCTTAAGCATTCTTTTCATATTTGAAGATAAAACCAAGGTAATCATCATTGGTAGGCCCTCCGGTACCGCCACTACAATAATGGTAACGCTCAAAGTTAAAGCATGAAGTAAATATCCAAACATCAATGGAAAATTAGTTACTGTTTCCTGAATCAAAGCCAAATTAAAATCATTATCTAAAACAATAACCGCAAATAAGTAAGAAATAGTAACCAAAGCCGCCCCAATATACCCCATTTTACTAATTTGTCTAGCTAACTGTGTTAATCTAATTTTAAGCGGACTATCCGGTTTTTTCTCGTTTACTTCCTGAGCCAAAGTACCATAAAAAGTATCATTACCTACTTTTTCCGCAATCATTAAACCCTCACCTGAATAAACCACCGTCGAACGATAAACCGCACTCCCACTTTTCTTATTAATCTCCTTCATTTCTCCATTCAAATTAGATTCATTAACCTGAATATTGCCACTAATTAATTTACCATCGGCTGGAATTTGATCTCCTGCTTGCAAACTAATAACATCACCAACCACAATATCGTTAATTTCCACCTCGGCAAGTTTACTATTTCTCCTTACTCTACTTTTAATTTTCGAAGCATCTTCTTGTAATTTATCAAAAGCCTTTTCACTTCCATACTCCGAAATACTCGAAATAAAAGACGCTAAAAAAATAGCAATAACAATACCAATCGTCTCATACCAATCAAAATCTTGAAATAAAAATAATGTCTTCACTGCTAAAGCAATTAATAAAATTTTAATAATTGGGTCGCCCAATGTCGATAATAAATGTTTTAAAAAACTTTCCCTTTTTCCACTCACTATTTCATTTGTTCCATATTTTTTTCTGTTAATAACTACTTGTTCATCAGTTAAACCAGTTTTCATAGGCACCTCCTATCAAAACTTATTAACCATAATTCCTAAATATCCCCATTATCATTCGACAAAAAAAGAAGAAGCCGATATAACTTCTATTTATTCTTTTTACATTATTTATTAGTTTTCACATAATTCTCTAAAAAAATAGCAAATTCCAATGCCGTATGATTAATTAAATTTTTATCATACACAATACTAAAAGTCATTTTTGGTGTATCAACTTCCGTAGGTAATTCGTGTAACAGCCCACTATCAAGGTCAGTTTTTATAGATTTCCTTAATGCCCAACCAATTCCAACCCCTTCTTTTACTAAACTGACCATCATTTCTGTTGAATAAACATATATATTAGAGTTAAACAAAATATTATGAGCAAAAAATTCTTTTTCCAAAGCTTTACTAGTAACAAAACCTTTCATAGGAAGAATCAAAGGATACTCCACTAATATTCTTTCATTTTTAGAATTATTTATTGACTCATACAGATTATTATTACAAAAAAAGCAACTTTCACTATCAAATAATTTCTTTTCATAATATATATTTTTATTTGGGAAAATTGGATAATGTAAAATTAAAATATCTATTTCTTTGTTTTCAAACTTTTTCTTTAAATCTACAGTAGTTGAATTAAAAATAGTAATTTTTACGTTGGGGTTGTTTTGTGTAAACTTTTTTATACACTTCGGTAACAAAAAAGTGCCTATATGTGAATGTATACCAATTACTACCTCACCACTCAAATTATCTTTAGTTTCTTTTAAAACTTTATATCCCACAATAATATTATTAAAAGCATTTTCCAAATAAAATTTTAATTTTGCTCCTTCTTCAGTAAGTTTAACATCTTTGTTATATCTGATAAACAATTTAACACCTAATTCTTCTTCTAATTTTTTAACAGAATAACTTATTGAAGGCTGAGATAAATACAAAACTTCTGCAGCTTTTGAAAAACTTCCATATTCAGAAACTGCATAAAATGCTTTATATAAATTAAAATCAAAATTAGTATTATATATATTCAAAAGAATCACCTCTTTATTATAAATGATTTAATAAAATTAAAATCAATCTACCGACCTTATCAATTTTTGCAACGGAATCAAAGCTTTCATTATCATTTGTAAAACCATTAACTTTTACTGTCTTTATATTAGCTGCCATAGCAGACCTAATCCCACGTTTAGAATCTTCGACAGCCAAACATTCTTCTGAAGATATATTCAATCTATCAATAGCCAATAAATAAGCTTCTGGATGCGGTTTAAAATTACTAACATCATCTCTAGAAATAATTACATCAAACAAATCCTCAACTTCCAGCTTTTTTAAAATAATATCAATATATTCTCTTTTGCTGGTTGAAACCAACCCCACTTTCACTCCTAATTCTTTCAATTTTACAATCAACTTAAAATTCATTATTTCCTCAGTTAAAACAATAGATGAAGATAACTGCTTTTTATATTCAAAATAAACCAAATCCATAATTTTTTCATTAGATTCATTCAAACTAATCTTTTTATTTTTCTTTAAATAATCCAATAATTTTGCATTTCTATCAAGTTCATATTCCTTATAATCATCAAAAGTTATGTTAACATTGTAGTTATTATCAAGGACATTTTTAAAACTATTAAAAAAAATTCTCTCTGTATCAACTAACGTACCATCAAAATCCACCAATAAGGCTCGCAAATTACCTTTTATTTTTATATTATGATATACTTCCTCAGCCACAAAATCACGGTAAGGTAAATCAGCATGAATTAAATTTAAGTTCTTAAACGATTGCATAAATTGATTCAATTTTAACTTTAACTCTTCAATATCATATTGTTTTTCGAAGCATAATAACTCAAATTCCGCAAAACAACCAATATCGTCAACCATATCAATCATAACATTAAATACAAATGAATCTTCCTTTTTAGTATAAGTTAAGCGTTTTTTATTAACAGTAACATAGCTACAAAACCCTAATGACAGCAAAAGTTCATAAATAGTATTATACATTGTCCTATTTAATTTAAGTTCTGTTTCAACCTTAGCATAAGTGTTCCCAAACTCTGAAGATTTACCTTTAAACGTAAGAATTAAGTTTTTATCGGTTAATCGTAATCTTAAACAAGTTCTATTTTTTATATATTCACTTTCCAAATCCGTAAAATACTCATCGCTTTCTTTTTCCACTTTTAATTTTCGCATATTTTTTTTCTCTAATAATTGAATTAGTTCATCTGGATTCTTACAATAATATTTTTTTTCTATCTCTATTTTTTTAGTCATTTTCTTCTTCACCCTTTACTTTTTCTATTTCGGCAATCAAATACTTACCCATAATATTTTCAAAACTACTGAATTTAATATTAGCAACATTTTTAAAGACTTCATTTATTATAACTTTAAACTGATTCTCCGAAAGATAAGCGCCACCAACATCCTTTAAATATCCAATGTACCAATATTTATTTAAAAATTCAGCAAACCCTCCAGTAATCTTTGGATCCTCAATTTCTACAATTATTATTTTTTTGGACACTCTAAACATACTTTTCAATAAATTTATTAATACTTTCTTGTTCGGCATATGATGAAGTGTATTACTACAATAGACAACATCAAATACATTTTCTTTAAAGGGTAAAGCTGCAGCATTATGATTAGTAAATATTACCTCATCAAAATCAAAATCTAAAAATTCAACTTGACTCCAACTTATATCATTTCCCACAATCACTTTAATACCATGTTCCCTAGCATACTTAAATATAAACTTGTCTTCACCACACGAAACATCACAAATGGAATTAGGATACCCAATTAAGTTTTCCATGATTTTGTTAAATTCCTGTTTTTTCTTTCGTTTGTCAGTTAGTATATATTTTTTAACATATTTATTATGAATTTGATACCTTTTCTTTTGTAATTCGTTAATATTTATTTCTTCATCCTGAAAACAACTATCAGTTTTTAAATCTAAATCCATATATCTATTTTTAAATAGTTCTACAACTTTCTTACTAGCTAATCTTTTTATATAAGAAAACTCTTCATCATTAATAGCCACAAAATCGCCTACCAAGCTTTTAAAATCAATACTTTGTGCATTTCTAATTCTTGCAATAAAACCAATGCCATAATGTTTAACAACTTGGCCCTTATAATAATAACTATTTTCAATTAAAGTTACAGGTTCAACGTTGCCGATTAACATATCTTTATGAATTGTCTTTGCAATTCTATTAATAGCTTGATTAATTGATTCATCTTTCTTAATACTTCCACCAGGTAACCCCCAAGACAAACTATTAGACATATTTCTATTTAAAAAGACTTTACCATCTTCGTCATATACTAAAAGTAACACAAAGAATTTTTTTCTCAAACAATATTGAAACAATTTTTCAGACACTTCACAAGAAGCTGTAACAACTGGTAATTCATATAACCATTTATAATATTTCAACAACAAGGATGTCTTTCCTTCATGGTCTTTAAAAACTTTATCTAAAACCAATTCTATTTTACCGCCAGCCAACATCCACACCTCCAAAACTATATACCATTATATTATAATAAAAATCAATAAAAACTCAAGACTTTTCCCCTTTTTATAAATATAACATTTTCTATATAATAAATCCAATAAATATTTTTTATAAAACATATAAAATAGGTTTATCACAAAAAAACTATGCTTTTGCACATAGCTAAATTTTTATAATAATTCCTGAACATCAACATTACCAGAGGACATATAAGAATTTCTATATCTCCTATCTTTAGTAACTTCTTTACCCAACCAACTTGGCTTATTAAATTTTCTAGCTTCATCTTCAGTTTCAAATTCTATTTCAGCAATAACTAGGCCTTCCAACCAATCTTTAAAAATATCGATTTCTAATGTTTGATTACAAAAAGGAACATAATATCTAGTTTTTGAAATGATTTTTCCATCAATTTTTGTTTTTAAATGGTTAAATGCCTCGCTAGTAATTGGCAATTCATATTCAGTACAAATATTAATTTTTCTTTGCTTTTCCTCATCTGTTGCATACTTATATGTCAAAAAATAATCTTTACCATATTTTCTTATTCTAAGAACAGGCTCACTACCTCTATTTAAATATCCCTGTACTATTTCAACTTTTTTATAATTTTGTAAATGTTCTGGTAATTGACTAACTAAAAATTTTTTTTCTATCTCTTTCATACCATATCCTCCTAATCTAATACTAAAATATATATCATATTTTTTGGTTATTAGCAACCATAATTTTTTTAATAACCTTTTCTTCTATTTGCCCAATAACTTCATCTGCACTTTGCATTGCATCAATAACCACTAATTCTTTATAATAATGTTCCTCTAACAAAACTTCATAGGCAGTTTTAAATTTAACCAACATTTCATAGCTTTCTCTATTGGATAATGCCATATTTCTTTTTTTTATTCTTTTTAACGCTTCATCAACTGACACATCCAAATAAATTAATAAATCTGGATGCGGTATTATTGAATAAATTTTTTTTAAACTTTCAATATTCACAACATCAAAAGCAAGTGCTAAGGCTAAATAACAAATTTTATGTCTATCACTAATAATATAATCAAAATCTCCATAAATCTCTTGAACATTTAATGAATTCCTGACAAACTCAAAAGCTGTAGCCAAACATAATAATTCTTCTGATTGAATAACACTCTTATATTCATGAAACGGTGTAAAAATTGCTTTAGAAATAAATACACTTTCATTTCTAGCTATTAAAAAATCTTTTAAATAATTAATTTGAGTACTTTTCCCCGCACCATCAATTCCACTAAATGCAATAACCTTAATTTTTTTATTCATAATTTTGCCTCCTTTAATTTCATTTTATCAAAGGATAAAATTATATACAAATACTTATTTTTTATGTAATTTATAAATAAATTTAATACATATAAATTTATTTTATGCTTTATATAAAATATCCCCATTATCATTCGAAAAAAAAACTACTATCCTAAATAGTAGTTATCTACTTCGCCCTTCAACAATCAAAGATGCTTGTTTCTCCTTACGCAAAGCTTCTTTTAAAGCTCGAACTATTCGTATATCTAACTTTGGTTTACTTGTATCAGCCAATTTATCTAAAACTGCCATGGCTTCATCTTCGCTCATCGCCTTTTGATAAGAACGCTCGGTTGTCATAGCGTCATAAGTATCAGCTACACTAATAATCCGCACATCATCTAATAAATCTTCAGCTGATAAACCATAAGGATAACCCGAACCATCCAATCGTTCATGGTGTAAAGCGACCATATCTTTTAAGCTTTCTAATTCATCAGGTAATAAAATAGTCCCTAAAGAAGTATGTACCTGCATTATTTTCATCTTGTCCTCAGCTAGTTTTGGTGTAGTATTAAATAAAATAGAATCAGTCAAACAAATCTTTCCAATATCATGAAGCAAGCCTCCAAGTTTAATCCTCTCGGTTCTTTCATCACTTAAACCAAGCTCTTTAGACATCATTTCTGCATATTGCGAAACATTTTGACTATGCCTAACCGTATAAGGATCTTTCTTCTGCATCAACAATAATAAAGTAGATATCTTATCGTTAAGGTCCATTCCCTCTAACATATCTCTAATTTTAAGTGCATTAGTAAACACCGCCGTATTAATAGTCGTTTCTATCATCAACATAAATTCTTCATCATCATTAATCGCAAAAACTCCACTACTATTAAGCTCTTCTTTAGATTTTGAAGCAACTTTAATTAAAGAAGCTCTAGAAGCCGTCAAAATATCGGTAAGTTTTTCAATATCGATATTCTCGCCACTAATAATTAAATCAGGCATATCTAATAAATCATCATTTACCAAACCATCGCCATCATAAAAGGTAAAAAAAGTTTCACCTAAAAATTCCTCTATCTTTTCCTTAGTTACCTCGTCAACCCCATAAAAGCCAATTCGATAACTAGGATTATAATCATAAGCTAGTTCATTATACGCCATAGCTCAAGCCTCCTTATTTTAATAATACCATTTTTCCTAAATAAATACAAACAAAAAGGCTTAAATTAAGCCATTTTCTTTAAGTAAATTGTAAATACATGAATAACTACGCCTATTATAGAAGTGACAAAATTTTCGAATACTAACATTACTCTTTTTATAAAGGGCAATTATTTTCTCTTTTTCTTCCTCACTCATAACATTAGCCGGAACTCGGTTTTTATTACCGTGCTCTAAACTAATCGTTCCATCAATTACCTCTTTTTTTAATTTTAAAATATATTTGGGATGGTAACCAGTTATTTCAGCTATTTCCTTATATGTTAAAAAAGTCTTATTATTCAGTTTATCCTTTATCAATTTAACGGCCTCTTTTTTATTAGCCATAAAACCATCACCCTCTTACAAAAACCAGTAATATTATACCACTTACTAACCGGCTTATGTCAATTATATCAGAAAAAAAGCCATTTTTTTTACTTTTTTCATCGATTTTGCTATCATCTAACCTTTTGACTAGTATTTTTGATTAAAACTTTTCTTTCATTTTTATTTTTTATCATTCCAACTAGCCAAATCAAAACATTAAATATGACAAAAATTGAAAGTAAGATCACTACATCTTTGACTAAGAAAGCACTATTGATACTAACAAATGATTCACGAAGTAAATCCACTGAATAAGTCATCGGCATAAACGCATATATTGCCTGGTAAAAAGCCGGCTCCGTTTCCACTGGAAAAGTTCCACCACAAGATGCTAATTGTAAAACTAATAATACTAAAGCTAAAAATTTTCCAATATCTTTAAAAGTAAAAAATAAGAACATAATAATCGCCAAAAAAGCCTCAGAAATTAAAATACAAGAGACATAATATAGTAAATAATTAGTTACTTCAAAGCCTAATGTCAATTTTAATATAAAAGCTAATAAAATAGCTTGTATAACTCCAATAACATTGTAAAAAACCAACCTTAATCCGCGTTTTTCACTATTACGTCCTAATACCTTAAAACGCTTATCCGGATCGTAATATAATCCCATTAAAATCAAAACTCCGCCAATCCACAATGATAAAGACATAAAGTAAGGTGAAAAGAAAGTTCCATATTCTTTAACCTCTCCATAATCTTCCTCCGTCACTTTAACCGGATCTTTAGCATATTCATCTAAACCAGCTAAACTAGCTGTTTGCTTCTCAGTATCATCTATTTTATTATTCATCTCGGTAGTAGCCAAATTAACTGCCTTATTTAAACTATTAGTCCCACTAGCTAACGTACTGACTCCCGCATCAGCACTACCGATTCCATTATCAATTTGAACCGAACTATCTTTTAATTCTAGTAATCCATTATTAAGTTCATCAAGGCTACCATAAACCGTATTCGAATTTTCTCTTAAATTAAATAGTCCATTTTCTAACTCACTAATTCCTGTTTGTAGATCACCTAATTTTCCAGTTTCATTAGCTAATAAATTAAGGCCATTATTAATACTATCATTACTACTAACCAAATTATTTAGTCCACTTTTCAAAGTTGAAAGTCCCGTCTCTCCATTATTACCAGCCGTCATATAGCCTTTAGCAATTCCATAAATAGTCATCATTTCACTATCACTTTGAAGTTCAGGATGACTTTCCACATAGTTAATAATCTTCGTATATACCAAAGTCGTATTATCTATCATTGCCGTAGCATTACTTTGATAAGTTTTAAGACCCTCAGTATAAGTATTGCTGCCATCTTTTAAAGTGTTAACACTTTCTTGCAAACTAGATAAACCTGTGGTTTGCTGGCTCAAAGTTACCGCCCCATTATACGCTTCATCAAGTCCCGTATTAAATTCTCCGTAAGCATTATATAAAGAGCTGATTCCTAAACTAAGTTTTTCCACACCATTATTAAATAATTTATAACTATTAGATAAATTATTAAGTCCATTTTGCAGTTCCAAAGTTCCATTATTTAGGCTATTTGACCCTGAAGATAAAGCACCTAAAGAATTACCAATTTGTTTAGTCTGCTCCGGTACACTTTGCAAAGTACTAGTAAGATTAGCCACAATTTCCTTATTAACCTCAGCTTGTAAAGACACTTCCACTTTATCAACCGCAGTACCAATAATCTGTGAAGCTAAATAATTAGTTTTAGTATTTGGCATATAAGTAATTGTTGCCTGTTGTCTTTCTTCACCCGCTCCACTTTCCAAATTACTCGTAAAATCTTTAGGAATTTTTATAACCGCATAATAATCCTTATTAATAAGTCCACTATCTGCTTCTTCTTCCGAAACCACCTCAAAATCAAAAGTTCCTTCTTCGGTTAATTTATCAATTAATTTATCGCCCTGACAATTTTCCGTGCATTCATCTAAATTAACCAAAGCCACTGGAACATCAGTAAGTGAATTATATGGGTCCCAAAAGCCTTTTAAATAAAAGAAACTATAAATAAGTGGTAAAACTATAATACCTAAAATGACTAATGCTTTCATTGCTTTACTATTGTTTTTTATCTTCTTCATTAAGCATCCCCCTGTTAAATAAGCCATATTTCATGAAATCCATAATTTTAGCTGTCGCTTTATCCTTATCAAATGGTTTTTCCCATTCAAACATCAAAGCAATATAAATTTTATAAATAACAAATGCCATAATATCCGTATCACAATCTTTAATATAACCATCATCAATAGCCGTTATCAGCATTCTTTTTATTTCACCTTGGATATTCTGATTTAAAATTTTCTCACATGAAGAAGCAATTTCTAAATTCAAATTACCATCCTTAGAAAAAGCTTGTAATAACTTAGAATTACTGCGATACTCAAAATGTTTTAAAATAAGCTTATTAATTTTTTCAATATAAGGAATCTTTTCTTTATTGACTTCTTTCGTCATTAACTTCATCTTTTCTAACTCTTCATATAAGAAAAATTTAATAAGTTCATTTTTATCCTTAAAATAAGTATAAATTGTCTTTTTAGTAACTCCAGACTTTTTAGCAATTTCATCCATGCTCACTCTTTTATAACCATATTCACTAAATAACTCACGTGCACTTTCTATAACTTGCTCTTTTTTTGACATTCTTTATCCACCTCCGAGTATACTGGTAAACCAATAAAGTATACTAGTATAGTATATGTCAATTTTCTAAAAATGTCAACTTTTGTTTTATAAGCAAAATAAATAAAAAAGGTAATATTTTAAAAAAATATCCAATCATCTATCATTGACATTTCTGCGTAAAATTACATTTAGGATAATTAGTGCACCCATAAAATTCTCCATATTTACCAGTTCTTTTAACTAATTTTCCTTGACACATTGGACACTTATGAGCCTCATGCCGAATTACAATATTTTTGTTTTCTTTTAATAATTCCTGAACAAATACCGATGGCTTATTTTTATTTACTAACAAATAATTGTTGTTTTTAGTCCTAGTCATAGCCACATAAAATAATCTTCTTTCCTCTTCATAAGGAAAACTATCATCTAAATCAATGACAAATTTTAATAAATCATCGCTAACTATCTTATTAGGAAATCCCAGTACTCCATCCTCTAAATTAAGGATAATTACATTATCAGCCTCTAGCCCTTTAGACTTATGAGCAGTCATCACCTCACCATTTTTTACTGTTAAATTTTTAATATCTCTGTTATTTCGTCCAATCACTAATACTTCACCATCTATATCCTTTATTACCATATCCCAAACCTCTAAGTAACTCTTATCATAATAGTAAATATATATTGGCGTATTATTTTTAATTGGCGACTTTAACTTTTTTACCATTTGTTTTTTGTTTTTCAAAATAAATTTTCCCATAATATCTAATAATTCCTGTGAATTACGATAAGTATTTTCAAGTTTAAAAATTTTACTATAGGGAAAAAGTTTAGAAAAATTCAAAAACACCTCTAAATTAGCGCCGGTAAACCGATAAATACTTTGAAAATCATCGCCAACCACTAGTAATTTAGCACCGGTAACTTTTTTTATTTCCTGTAAAAGTTCACATTTCACCAGCGAAGAATCTTGAAACTCATCGACAATAATATATTTATAATTAAAAATTCCCTTTTGTCGCACCACCTTAATAGCTTCGGCAAGCATATCATTAAAATCAATAGACTTATTTTTATGGAGTAAATAAGTATAACTTTCATATATTTGCCGTAATAAACTTAAAAGTCTCTCTTGTTTATAACGTTTAAATGTATCTTTTTCTTTTTTATTAATCTCTAAAAAATTGTCAAAATCTTCTAACCCACCTCCATTACCTTTAAATAAGTTAATAAAAGTAATTAATAATAATTTTAAATTATTCACTTCTGAAGTTTTTAAAATAATTTCCCTGTGTAAAAAATCAAAGTCTCCATCACCCACATCGACAAATTCAAAATCCGGTAAAATGTCAACCAGCTTGTCGTTTTCCACATAGTTTTCCACAACTTTACTTAACATCTTACCTGTTTCCACCTTAAAACCTAATCCATTATCTTTTAAAATTGTTACCCCAAGTCTATGAAAAGTAAAAACGTCCATCAAAATTCCCATTTTTTCCAGCCGTCTTTTCAAATTTTGACACGCTGCATTAGTAAAAGATATGCAAAGAATATCTGTAGGACTAATTCCTTTATTTACTAAATACAAAATCCGTCCTAAAATTGTCAGAGTCTTGCCACTTCCCGCACCAGCCAACACCAAAGTACTATCTTCTTCTGATAACACGATTTCTCTTTGCTTATCATCCAAATTATATCCATTAATGTTATCTAACAACCATTTAAATTCTTTTTTCTTTTCCTCAATATATTTTTTATTATTGTGCAAAACCCATTTTTCCACAGTTTTATTTTTAATAAGAAAAGTTTTTCTTTTTTCGTTTTTATAAAGCGAAACTACTTTATCTTTGTTCTCTATTACATCTAAACGCGAAACATACAAAAAAACCACCTCTAAAGTAATATACCCTAAAGATGGTTTAAATTCCTTTATAAACTCACTGTAACATGGCTTAAATTCATAAATATATATATTGCTGTCGCAATCGCTCCGCCAGCAAATCCCACTAATAAAGCTAAAAGTAAATTAGTTACAAAAGCAGCATTGCGATGATTATTATCAAAATAATCTCTATTACCAGGAGCAGAAGATAAATTAGTAGAACTATTAGGAATTGATGAATGACTTGGATTATGACCAGTATTTAATGTCAGTTGTTTTCCTTGAGATTGCCCCCTACCACTATTTTGATTTACTAGAGGCTGCGCTCCGCCATCCATTTGCGTATTTTTTATGCTCTCTTTTAGTATTTGAAGCCGATTAATTTCCGCTCTATAATTATCTATTTTATTTTGTACCTGCTCTAAATCAGTATCTGGCATTTGTTTTAATTCGTCATTTTCATTAAACATATTATTTTCATTCATGACAAACACCTCTATCTTAAAACAATTATATCAAACATTATGCCTTACTACCACTGTTCACTCAAAACTTGACAATAAATTTGACAAAAAAATAGAAGATAACTTCTATTTCACATATCTTGATACTTCTTCAAAATCACTAAAGTGAAATTTTTCGGTACCAATAATTTGATAATCTTCATGACCTTTCCCTAAAACTAATAAAATATCATTTTGTTCAAGTAAACTAATCGCTTTTTTAATCGCTTCTTTACGATCAGAAATAACCTCAAAATTAGTTTTAGTAAGACCAGTAACAATATCCTTTAAAATTGCATCGGGGTCTTCTGTACGTGGATTATCACTAGTAAACACCACATAATCACTATTATCCGTCGCAATTCTTCCCATAATTGGTCTTTTAGTTTTATCTCTATCACCACCACAACCAACTAAGGTAAAAATTCTTCCTTGAGCATATTCTCTAACACTTTTAATTACATTTTCTACCGCATCTGGAGTATGCGCATAATCAATAATTACAGTAACTTTATCATTTTTAACAATCTGGTAACGTCCATCCGGAGCTTTTAAATTCAAAGTTTCTTTAATAACATCATCGACATCTAATTTTAAATTGTCGCATACAATATAGGCATTCATATAATTATAAATATTATAAGTTCCTGGAATTGGTAAAATAATTTCTTTCACTTCATCATCGTGAGTTACTTTAAAAATACTATGATTATTAGTTAAAACAACATCACTAATTTGATAATCTACATTACCTTTCCCGAGTAAAATATTTTTATTTCTATCTAAAACAAAATCTTTGCCATATTGGTCATCAATATTAACAATAGCTTTACCGGATTTTTTAACATTTTCAAAAAGCATTAACTTAGCATTTTCATATTCTTTCATCGTTTTATGGTAATCTAAATGGTCCTGAGTTAAATTAGTAAAACAAGCAAAATCAAACTTAATACCTTCAAGTCTACGGTTTGCTAAAGCTTGACTAGAAACCTCCATCGCCACCACAGTACATCCCGCATTCACAGATTCGACAAACATCTCATATAAATCATATAAATCTGGGGTTGTGTTGACTAACGGTCTATGGCTATCTGGTAAATAAAAGCCAATAGTTCCTATATAAGCCGCTTTCACTCCCAAGTGATTAAGTAACTGATAAATTAAATAACAGCTAGTTGTTTTACCATTCGTTCCAGTAATTCCAATTAATTTAATTTTATCAAGTTTATCCGCATATAAATCTTTTAAATAGTCAGCCAAATATTTTCGGGTATCTGGCACAATAATCGTCTTAACCTTATAATCACCGTGCTCCGCAATAATACAAGCCGCCCCACGGTCAATCGCATCCTCGATATAATCGTGACCATCACGAACTGCCGATTTTATGGCAATAAAAGTATCCCCTTGTTCAATCTTCCTTGAATTCACCTTAAGCATTATACCACTCCTTACTTAAATTATATGAAATAAGTTTATTTTTGCTTTTTATGTGCCCTCTTTTTACGCTTTTTCTTTGGCAAAAGTTTAACAATCAACGCATTAAATAACCCACCAAACCAAATTACACAATAACTAAAATATCCTAATAAAATAACAATTACATAATATATCCATCGATGGTCAAAAATTAAAAGGTCATTTTGTAAGGCATTATAATCTAATACGAACCAAATAGATAAAGCAATATAAATAATTAAAGTAACAATTAAAATTCTCACTATATTAATATCCATTTTAATTTTTTTATCAAATTTTCTAAGTTCATACAAGAACATTATCATATAAAATATAACCATACAAATGCCAGCTATTTTCGCATCAGTATTAATAGCTACCACGATAATGATAATACTTAAAATCTCTGGGGTTAAAAATATTTCTTTAGGATGTTTCACCAAATATTTTCCATAACTTTTAACCGCATAATTTTCTTTTTTAAACAAGGCCAAACCTTTTTGATATTTCAAAACTAAATAGCACAAATATGTCGATAATGAAATAAAGAAAAATATCACTTAGCACCTCCAAAGTAAACATCATACCAAAGTAAGAATATATAAATGGTCCATATTTTCCTACTATTGTCAGCCTTTCCAGCTCGGTGGTCATCTAATAATTTTATAATTTTATCAACTTTGAAAAATTCTGACGCCTCGTTAAACCTATTTTTAATCGTCATATAAACATCATCATCTTTCATCCATACCCTAATTGGCACTGGAAAACCTAACTTTTTCTTATCTGAAACTTTAGATTCTAGCTTTTCATGAGCAATATCTCTAAAAATTTTCTTCGTCTTATATTTATCCACTTTATATTTAGTTGGCAAATGACGAGCATATTCAATAAGCGGCTTATCTAAAAATGGAACTCTAACCTCTAACGAATTGGCCATACTCATTTTATCCGCTTTAAGTAAAATATCACCAATTAACCAAAAATTAAAATCAATATATTGCATTTTTACTACCGAATCTTTATCACTAACTTCATTATAAAATTCCTTAGTCAAATCTTGAAAACCTTTAGTGTCCCTTTTAAATGCCAAAAACTTATTAACTTCTTTATTATCAAAGATAAAAGCATTACCGACAAAACGATCCTCTAACTTTTTCCCACGACGAACTAAAAAATTTAAACCGCGATGACTTGGAAAAATTCCCGCCACTTTACCAACTACAAACCGAATTGGATATGGAATTTTATAATACCATGGCCAAACAAAAGACTCTTGATAAATATTATAACCACCAAATATTTCATCCGCCCCCTCGCCAGATAAAGAAACCTTAACATTTTCACTAGCTAATTTAGTTACAAAATAAAGGGCAATCGCTGAAGGATCAGCTAAAGGTTCATCCATATAATACATAATTTTTGTCAGCTTCTTAAAATATTCTTCTTTAGTAATTACTTTACTTATATTCTCCGTATCAATCTTCGCTGATAAATCTTTCGCATAACTAATTTCACTATATTTTTCATTGTTAAAACCAACAGTAAACGTTTTATCCACATCACTACTAGCCGCAATATAAGAAGAGTCTACACCACTTGATAAAAATGAACCAACCTCAACATCACTTATTTTATGGGCCTTAACTGAATCTTCTAAACGCTCTTTAATTCCTTCACGCCATTCTTCATAGCTCTTAGAATCATCAGGTTCTAACTTTAACTCGTAATAACGTTTAATCTCTAAATTGCCATCTTTATATTTTAAATAATGTCCAGGAAGTAACTTATAAACATTTTTAAAAAAAGTCTCCTTTCCCGGGCTATACTGGAATGTTAAATAATACTCAATCATCTTTCTATTAAGTTCTTTTTTAAAATCCGGATGAATTAAAAAGCTCTTAATTTCTGAGCCAAAAAACAATGTGTCTCCCATGACTGCATAGTAAAAGGGTTTAATACCATAAAAGTCGCGAGCTGCAAACACTTCTTTAGTATTGACATCATAAATTACAAAAGCAAACATCCCTCTTAATTTATCTAAAATACCCTCGCTATATTCTTCATAGCCATGCACTAACACCTCAGTATCAGTATTAGTACTAAAAACATGGCCCTTTTCTTCTAAATCCGCACGAAGTTCTTTAAAATTATAAATTTCTCCATTAAAAACAATCACTTTCGTTTTGTCTTCGTTATAAATCGGTTGTGAACCATTATTTAAATCAATAATTGATAAACGCCTAAACCCTAAAGCAATCGTCTCATCAGTATAATATCCCTCAGAATCTGGTCCTCTATGCGCAATTAAATCCGCCATTTTTTTAATATTATCTTTCTTATCAGATTCCTTATTAATATACCCAACAAATCCACACATAAAACTGCCTCCTTTAGCGTTTTTCTTAATCTTATTTTACCACATAAACTATTCTTATACAAGGAAAAATCCCCGCCATTAATAAAGCTAAAACTTAACATTTTTTAACAAACAAACCAAATTAACCTTAATTTTTCAATAAATAAATCACAAAAAAAGAATTTACCAAAATAGTAAACCCCAATAATAAAATCAAACAAAGTAATGTAATTTGAAGATAACAAGAACAATGTCTAACGATTGTTAACAACTATTGTCTTAGTAATGATATCCTTAAGAGTTTGTTTTCGCGGTGTAACAAATGCGAGTAAAATACCAAACGGCACTAATAAACATTCCATCATATAACTAATTAAACGCAAAAAACTTCTAATAAATCCTACTTTTTCACCATTTAATTTAATAACTTTAATATGCATAATTTTTTTGCCAATGCTTGCGCTAAACTTCTTCTCAAGCCAAGGAAAATACAGCACTAAAATTATATACATTAAATAATCAAAAGCAGTAAGAATTTCCGTTCTATAATCTAAATGTAAGTCTGCAATATAATCTTTTAAATACTGAAAACCCATAACAATTAGCCCAAGCACTGCAACATCAATAATAAACGCGAGTAACCTTCTAGCTAAATGGGCATAACTAAATTCATTATAATTTTCATCAGTAACTTTATTAATAACTAATGTTTTAGACACAATATCGCTAAGTGCTTGTTTCTTCTTCGTAACAATAATTATTAAAAATCCAATTCCTAAAGTTAAAATATTTAATATTCGGGCTAAATTACGACCAAAGGCCTCGCCCCAAGTAATTGGTTCCTCATAATTATTAACGACCTCTATTTTTAATAATTTTTCTCCTAAAGTTGCCATTTGTTTGGAGTGCTGACAAAAAACACAATAGAAAAAATAAATAATTGGTAAACATAGACAGGGAATAAACATTAAAAACAACTCCCCATGACTAAAATATTTCAAATCATAATTAGTAAAAAACTCCGGAAAGAAAAAATATAAATAACCTAATTGAATAATTAAAATAAAACTCAGTAAAATCCAAAAATCAATAGTATTAGCCACTAGCCTTTTAATAAACCCGGCATATTTGGGCACTTTAATAGCTGCTTCTTCCTGGTAGTGCTGGAAAAGTGTATTAAGCTGACTAAAATCATAATTGCAATATGGACAACGACTAAAATTACCATCAATCATCCGTCCGCAACTTGGACATCCTTTTTCCATTATATCCCTCCTATTCTTAATTATATCAAAAAAGCCCTCAAAGGCTTAACTATTTTTAATCTTATTTATATAACTATTAATCTTTCCAGCCCAAGCTGTACTAGAGGCGTATTTGCTATTCATTAATTCCGGTGTATTTAAACCATAATCATAATAATTTTCTTTTAAATTGCTAATAAAAGCTCTAATACCTTCATCTAAAGTCGCAAAAGAAGCATAAGAAGTATTACCACACTTTGTAGAACTGCCAGATTTCATTCCACCAACATTATTACACTGTGTTACTTTAGTACTACAACTCCAATTGCAACCAGTTTCATGTAAAACAATGGCCACCGCTAAATATGGATCTACACCGTAATCTAAAGCGTATTTAGCAAATGTCTCACCAGTTCCACTTAAAGCTGATTTAAGATTTTTATTTAACTTAGCCGATAATTCAGCCATTGTTAAATTATCATAAACAATTGGATCAGCATGAACAGCTTCAGCTATCACTGGTATAGGCTCTTCGGTAACTTCTGGAACCACTTCTTCAGCAATTGGTGTGGCCACCGCTAATTCAACATTAGCCGCTTCCTCCACTTCTTTATTTTCTTCGACTGTTTGTGTAACTCCAGCTAGTTCTTCTTGTTTTTCACTTTTATATGTCTCATTAGAATATGCCATTTCGGTCAAATGTGGAATCACTAACGACATAATAATACCAAAAGCTAAAATAACATATACCATATTAGTTGGCTTCATGCACATCTCTCCTACGTTATATTTATAATTTTACCATAGGATACATATCTCGTCAAATTGACAAGAATAGACATTTAACCTTATTTTTAAACAAAACACATTCATCCATGAAAAAAAGCTATGCAGCTTTAATTTCATTTATGTAAGCGTTAACCTGTGCTGTCCAAGTACCACTAGCCGCATATTTCGGTCCAATAGTCTCAGCAGTTGTCAAACCTTGAGAAACATAATTCTTATATAAATTATTCATATAAGCCTTTATTCCTTCTTCTAATGATGCAAAACTAGCATAAGCTCCACCATTACAACTAGAACTTCCTTTCATTCCACCCACATTATTACATTCACGGACTAATGTACTACACTGCCACTTACAACCAGTCTCATGCATAACAATAGCTACCGCTAAATATGGATCAATTCCTAGTTCTATAGCTGATGAAGCAAATGCATATCCTTGACCAGCTAACGTTGAATTAAGGGTTCGATCTAATTTTGCTGCTAACTCATCTAAAGTCATTCCGTCATATACAATTTGACTTTTTCGCGCCTCTTCCGCTTGCTTTTCTAAATCCTCTTGGGATTGCCCTTCTGCAACCTCAATTTCTTCTACTACAGCTACCTCATCTTGCTTAATGGCCAATTCTTTGGTTTCCATTTTTTCATCATAAGATGCTACTGCAGGTTTTATATTAAGTTCACTGTCTTTCAAAACAGTTTGATTCGCACTTACATATTCACGGTTATTTAAAGAAAGTATAGTTGTTCCAAATAACGTTCCAACTAAACTTAAAGTAGTTACGGCCACAATAACGGCCTTAACCGACCCTGATGTTTTCATATTTCACCCTCTCCTGCTTCATTAGAAAACAGGTCCTATTTTAACAAATTAGTACATTTCTGTCAAATTCTGACATTTTTCAGCATTTTTACTTTTTTTCTAAGAAATGTACTTATTTATATTATATGCACTATTTAAAATAATTATACAAAAGACCCCATACCCTTGTTTACCAAGAAAAAAACTACATTTTACTGTAGTTCGGCAATATAAATAGTTTGTCTTGTATCATCATCTTTAGTACAAGTAATTAAAGTTAAAGTTGATTTACTACGGTCCCGATATATGGTGACATCGCCATCTTTAATATCGGTATAAATATTAACAATTTTATAAACGTATGTTTTTCCCTTATAAACTACGGTTGCTAAATCGCCTTCCGCTAATTGATACAGATTCTTAAAATAGCCTAAATAACTCGACCCTGAATGTGCCACTAAAATTGTGTTCCCATTTTTTTCATCAGGATAATTTGAAGGCGCGAGTAAAGTCACATTTTGATCAACATTGTTGGCTGGATTATCTTTATCATAAAAACCCTGTTCTAAATTAATTTTATCAATTTTTAATATTCCTAAATACCCTTCACCACTATTATCTTCGACAGTTGTCTCGATCTCCGCGGCAGCAATGTTTTGCGGAGTATTATCGACAACCTCACCGCCTTCGTTTTCTTCATATAATGATACACTAACTTTTTCATAAGCTTTATCTTTTTTGCCAGCAAAATAATTACCAGTTATCAAAAATAGTCCTATGCCAATAATTACAAAAGCAATTATAACTATCATTCTATTACTAAGTTTAGCCATAAAACACCCCGATTTCTAAAAAAATTATAACAAAAAAAAGCAAAACTGTAAACGCTTCACCCTTAAATAACTTTCTGTTTATCCGGCTTTAACTCTTCATCCAACGTCAAGTAATCTAAAAAATCATCCAAAGTTTCAGTAGTAAGTTGTTTCGTTTCTTCCGAAATTATTCTATCAAGTACATGTTTTCGCACGGCAAAAGCCACAACCCTTTTAATTGCTGGGATTCCCCGCGCAGCCAAAACTCCTAGTACATAATTATAATCTTCTTCAGTTATCAATACCCCATTAATTTTTTCTTTTATATTATTTGCCCTAGGTGTATACATTTCTACTATATAAGACTCACCAAAAAAATTTTTTCTAAATTTATCATTAGAATGTGTAGGATTATATAATGATTTAAATAATGGTAATATTGCAATTAAATCTTCACCATCAGGCTCCTTAGTTTTCGCCGTCAACATCTTCATAAAATCATCATAAGGAACATTAATTTCATTAACATATTGAACCAATATCTTAGATATTGTTTTCTCGTTTTGGTCTGAATAAAATTCCTGGATTCCAGCTACTAAAGCCAAAGCTCCATCATGAAGCTTTTCATCATAAAATTCCGTCATAAATTTTATATGTTGTACTACCTCTAAATAAAACTCATGGTCAAAATCCATAGCTAATTCTAAAGCTCCGCAAAAATTATTAAAAATTCCATTTTTACTTTTTCCACAATATAATTTAACTGGAAGACCATGTTTCATAAATACTACTAAACTATTTTTCGTTTTCACATATTTTTTCTTTCCAGAATCTTTATCCCCATATTTTTGCTTCATTAATTGTTCAAACTCTTCATAATTAGTTTGCCAATACTCTAAAAATATCCCTTCAAAAGATAACTTACTCCATAATTCATCACAAACTATACTAAAGGCCTCATAATGTAATTTTGAATCTCTATAAAGATTAAACAATGTCTCAATACTTTTGTCATTTCGCCAAATTAACGTATCAACATCTTGACATTTAGCTAAAATATCACTCTCGGCTTGTTTAATTTTATTAAATAAATCAAGTATTTTCTCACTATTTTTTAAAGCTTTCTTATAATTTAATTCTGATGAAATTACTTTAACTTCTTCCAGCACCGCCTCAACTGGTGCACCTCGTGATAATAAAATAGCTAAAGCATTCATATCCGGTGAAAACATTACTGTTGTCAGCTTTTTCTCGCCCACTGTCAGTTTTAACCACTCTACCGTACCTTTTAAAGACATTAAACACATAGTAAATGCTTCTTTTTTATCCTCAGGAAAACTTGTAATTATCCTTTGAATATCATACCCAACCTTTTCCATTTTTTCACCACCTAAAACGCTTAATATAATAGCAATTTTTATAAGAACCGTCAATCCTTTAGCACTCTCTATTGACAAGTGCTAAAAAAGGAGTATAATTATAAATGTTGGAAATAAAATAAAAAAGGAGGGATATTTATGAACGAACAAACAGGTTATGAAGAAAACTTACAAAAACCTTTAGAAAAATATGGTCGTGACATTACTCAAAGTGTCAAAGATGGCAAAGTTGACCCCGTCATCGGCCGTGATGAAGAAATCAGAAGTATTACCCGTATTTTGTCGAGAAAAACCAAAAACAATCCCGTCTTAATCGGTGAACCAGGTGTTGGTAAAACCGCCATCGTTGAAGGCCTTGCTGGGAGGATTGTTAAAGGTGATGTACCAAATAGTTTACAAAATAAAAAAATATGGGAACTAGACATGGGAGCTTTAATTGCCGGGGCTAAATACCGTGGCGAATTTGAAGACCGTTTAAAAGCTGTCTTAAAAGAAGTTAAAGACTCCGATGGTGAAATTATTATGTTCATCGATGAAATCCACATGATTGTTGGCGCTGGTGGTGTTGAAGGCGCTATGGATGCCGGAAATATGTTAAAACCAATGCTTGCTAGAGGTGAAATTCACTGTATCGGAGCTACAACCTTAAACGAATATCGTAAATATATTGAAAAAGATGGAGCCCTAGAACGCCGTTTCCAAAAAGTTCAAGTTAAAGAACCAACCGTTACTGACACCATCACCATTTTAAGAGGCTTAAAATCAAGATTTGAAGTTTACCATGGCGTTAATATTAAAGATAATGCTTTAGTAGCCGCCGCTACTTTATCTGATCGCTATATTACTGATAGATTTTTACCCGATAAAGCTATCGATTTAGTCGACGAAGCCTGCGCGACTATTAAAGTCCAAATGGAATCAGTTCCAACTAACTTAGATACTTTAACCAGAAAAATCATGCAACTCGAAGTCGAAAGAGAAGCTATCAAAAAAGAAAAAGATGAACTTTCTAAAAATAGACTAGCTGAAATCGATAAAAAACTTGAAGAGTTAAAAGGTAAAGAACAAGTTTTACGTAAAGACTGGGAAGAAGAAAAAGAAGTTAATAACAAAATCAATAAGAAAAAAGAAGAAATCGAAGATGCTAATCATCGTCTAGAACTTGCTGAATCTAACTATGATTTAGAAACGGCCGCGAGATTAAGACATGGTATTCTTCCTGCTCTTCAAAAAGAATTAGAAGCCTTAAGGAAAGAAAATAAATCTTCAATTTTAAGTGATACTGTTGACGAAGAATCTATCGCTCAAATTGTTTCTAAATGGACTCATGTCCCGGTTAGTAAACTAGTAGGCGGTGAAAAAGAAAAACTTATTCACTTAGAGGATAATCTTAAAAAACGTGTTAAAGGTCAAGATACAGCCATTCACCTAGTTTCTGAGGCTATTATCCGAGCTAGAGCTGGCATTAAAGACCCAAATAAACCAATTGGTTCATTTATCTTCCTAGGCCCTACCGGTGTTGGTAAAACCGAAATTGCTAAAAGTTTAGCCTACGAATTATTCGATGATGAACGTCATATGATTCGTATCGATATGAGTGAATACATGGAAAGTCATTCAGTCGCTAGACTAATCGGTTCACCTCCAGGATATGTTGGTTATGATGATGGTGGTCAGTTAACCGAAGCCGTTAGAAGAAACCCTTACAGCATCGTCTTATTTGATGAAATCGAAAAAGCCCATAAAGATGTTTTCAACATTTTACTTCAAATATTAGATGATGGTCGTATTACCGATTCTCAGGGAAGAACTGTCGACTTTAAAAACACAATAATTATTATGACTTCTAACTTAGGTAGTGAATATATCCTTGAAAATAATGAAAATAGTCACGACTTAGTTATGAATGAATTACATCATACCTTTAAACCTGAATTTATCAATCGTATCGATGAAATTATTATCTTTAATTCATTATCTAAACCAGTTGTTTACGAAATCTTAGATAAAATTATTAAAGAAGTTGAAGATAGATTAAGTAACAAAAAAATCCATCTTGAATTAACTAAAGAAGCTAAAGATTATGTTATTGAAAATGCTTATGATGAAAGATATGGTGCGAGACCAATTAAAAGGTTTATAAGTAGAAATATTGAAACCTTAATTGCTAATGCTATCATTAATGATGAAATTAAATTTAATAGTACCATAACTATCGATATTGATAATGATAAATTTATTATTAAAAAATAATTAAAATAAAAC
>CALVRF010000006.1 GCA_944358495.1 uncultured Bacilli bacterium | reverse complement strand
ATATTATTGTCGTACCATCGACAAATTAATTTAATTAAGTTATAATAATTTTTAGGTGGTATTATGACAGAAAAAGTAATTGACCTTTTGAAAAATGGTTATGTAGTTATTCCAAAATTACTTTTAAAAAATTATAGAAAATTAAAAATTACGGAAAAAGAATTACTCCTTTTAATTATATTAATGGATAATTGTGATTTTGATCCTGAACGAATGGCTAAAGAGGTAGGAATGAGTTCTAAAGAGGTTTTAACGTTAGTAAGTGGTTTAACCCAAAAGGATATTATTGTTTTAAATAGTGTGACTAACAACAATGTTTGTGATGAATATATTGCTTTGGACAATTTGTATGAAAAACTAGCTTTAATTTTAATGGAAAATAAGGAGGAAAATAAATCTAGTAATATTTTTGATACTTTTGAAAAAGAGTTTGCACGAACTTTAAGTCCAATGGAATATGAAATTATTGGGGCTTGGATTGAGGCTGGATTTGAAGAAGAAACTATTAAGTTAGCCTTAAAGGAAGCTATATATAATGGAGTGACTAATTTAAGGTATATTGATAAGATTTTATACGAATGGAAGAAAAAGGGAATAAAAAGTAAAAAGGATATTGCTAATGTGAAAAAAGGCGAACAGTCTAAAAATGAGGAAGTGTTTGATTATGACTGGCTCAATGAATAAAATTGAAGATTATTTGGATGAGTTATTTCTTAATCCAAGGTGTGAGCTTAATTATAATAAGGATTATGAATTAGTGTTAGCGGTGATGCTTAGTGCGCAAACAACTGATAAAAGAGTAAATATGGTTACAAGTGTATTATTCAAAAAATATCCTAATCTAAAAGCACTTAGTGAAGCTAAACTTGAGGACATTATTCAAATTATTCGGCCGATTGGTACTTTTAATAAAAAGGCTTTAAATGTGATTAATATAGCTAAAAGGTTACTTGAAGATTGTAGTGGGGTTGTACCTAATAATCGAGATTATTTGGAATCGTTACCGGGAGTTGGACGAAAGACGGCTAACGTAGTACTTAGTAATTTGTTTAATGAACCTTGTATTGCGGTGGATACTCATGTATCGAGAGTAAGCATTCGATTAGGTTTGGCAAAAGAGGGAGATGATCCTTATACAATTGAGAAAAAATTAAGTAAATATTTTAAAAAAGTAGACTTATGTAAAAGGCATCATCAACTTGTCTTATTTGGAAGATATCATTGTATGGCTAGAAATCCTAAGTGTGAAGAGTGCAAGTTAAAAGATATTTGTAATTATTATAGGAGGCATTAGTGAAAAAAGAAAAAGCATGCGGAGCGGTGGTTTATCGTTGGAATATGGATAAATTAGAAATTTTAGTGATCTATCAGAAGAAAGGTTTTTGGTCATTTCCTAAGGGACATGTTGAAATTGGGGAAAACGAAATTAAAACAGCTTACCGCGAAATATTCGAGGAAACTGGATTAAAGGTAAAAATTGATGATGGTTTTCGTTATGTGATTACTTATAGCCCCAAAAAGGATGTTTTAAAGGATGTTGTGTTTTTTGTGGGTGAGGAAATAGGTGGACAGTTAAGGCCGCAGGAAAAGGAAGTAAATGAGGTTTTATGGATGGATTATCGTGAGGCTTTAAATATTATTACTTATGATGATGTTAAAGTTGTATTAAAAAGAGCATTTGAATATTTAGTAAATAAAAAAAATATTGGCGATTAAACCAATATTTTTTATAATACAGTAATGGTTCTGGTGAGAGTATTTACTACTACTCCTTCATAGGTTATGGTATAAGTGATTTTGTAAGTTTCTCCAGAAACCGTGCCAATAGTTGACATTTGGACTTCGGCACCACTAGAATCAGTAACTTTAGTGGTGATATTAATATCGTCAGAAATGTCTTCACCGTCTAAGGTGGCACTAACCCCTTCATCTTTATAAGTTTCTCCAGTATTAATACTCATAGTAGCATCGCCATTGAGGCTAACTTTGACGTCGCTTGAAGATACTCCTTCATAATCAACTTTAACTTCAATACCACTACTTTCGGCGCCACCAAAGTTAGAATAACTTGCTTTAATAACATAAGTTGGTGAGGCTGATGTTGGTAATTGAACAGTAGCACTGGTTGAACTTACTGTAGTTACTCTAGTAAGGTTGTTACCATTTTTAAGATAAACGTTATAGACAACACTACCT
Source organism: uncultured Bacilli bacterium (assembly GCA_944358495.1). GTDB lineage: Bacteria > Bacillota_I > Bacilli_A > RF39 > UBA660 > Coprosoma. The sequence goes on along the minus strand of CALVRF010000006.1, from coordinate 26,655 downwards.
AAGGCACTATTATTGAAATTCATAATGTAATTTAAATATGTTGTTTGGTCGCTAGAAATGGAGAAGGCTTTGTTGACAATTGGACTCCAGTATGAGCGATTTAAAGCGTCAGGGGTTCCAATAGCTTTCCAAGATAATGTAACTTGTCTTCCATTAACACTAGCTTTGGCATTAGTAACATTGGCCAATGTGGCATATCTGTTTGATACTTCAGTTGGTTTGCTGTCTTCCTTAAATAATTCAGTACTTTTCATATTGCTTGGAGTGTTTGAACTTGGTAATAATGAAGAACCAGTATTTCTTTCAACAGTAACTTCGACGACATTATCTGGTTTTTCAAATTTTGAGTCAGCATCGAAGAAGTTTTGAGCAACGGCTTTAAATAATTTTGAGTTTTGACTTGAACTAAAACGGTTATAGCCATCTTTAAGGGAGTTATATCCATACCAAACAGCGATAGAATATTCACTATTATAACCAGCAACCCATAAGTCATTGACGGCACTACTTGGCAAATTCCAAGCATCCATAGTTTCTTCATCGTAGTTGGTTGTTCCTGTTTTAGCGGCAAATTCGGCTCCATTGATGTTACTATAACTACCTAAAGCAGATTGGCCAGTATCGACTAACATATCGGTTACCATATAAGCGGTATCTGAGCCCATAGCTTTAGTTCGATCATTTTCAACTTCATATGTTTCATCGCCTTTGTCAAAGACAATTTTGGTGAAACTATGTGGTTCATTATAATATCCACCATTGCCGAAAGCGGCATAAGCAGCGGCAACACTTAATGGAGATTCTCCGGTATATCCACCAATAGCATGTGCTTCGTGTAATTTACCATTAGATGCAACTTCTGGTGATAACCCTAAATTAGCAACAAAGGTTTTAATGTCGGAATTTTTAACACTTTGAAAGGTTTTTAAAGCCGGAATATTACGAGAATCAACTAAGGCTTCACGAATGGTAATCATACCTTTGTATCCACCATCCCAGTTGTTAATTTCAGTACCATCACTATAGGTGTATTTACTATCGATAATTGGGTGATTAGTGTTCCAATCTAAATATTCAATAGCCGGACCATAATCGTATAATGGTTTGGCGGTTGAACCAATTTGTTTTTTTATCATGGTAGCATTGTTGAATGATTTAGCGCCGGAACTATTACGTCCAGCTCCGATAGCTACAATTTCTCCTGTTTGGGTATCAACGACAGCGACACCAGCATCGACTTTGTCATTTTCCCAGCTAAAGTTTTCACCACTCATAATTTTAGTAATTTCATCTTGTTTTTCACGATCCATGGTGGTGTATATATCCATGGAATATGAATATGGGTCATAACCGGTTTCTTCTTTAACTTCAACGGCTACAGTATCGATAAAACCTTGATAATCAGCATAGTCGGTATTAGCAGAATTACCTTTAATTACAATTTTGTCGACGGTCATTTTTAAGGCCATTTCATATTCGTCATTATTAATATAACCATGGCGTTTCATTAAACTTAAGACTAATTTACGCCTTTCTTCAGTTTGTTCAGGATTAATATTTGGGTCATAGGCAACTGGTGATTGAAATAAACCGGCAATCATAGCAGCCTCAGATAAGTTTAAGTCTTTAGCACTTTTGTTAAAATAAGTTTTAGCTGCTTGTTCTACACCATAAGCTCCACTACCTAAATAATATGAATTGACATAAAATTCCAAGATTTCTTCTTTAGTATAATTACGTTCGATTTGGAAAATAGAAACATAAATATCGGTAAACTTACGTTTAATTCCTTCAAAACCGGATGATTCAGTAGAGGTGAATTGGTTTTTAGACACTTGCATAGTTAAGGTTGAGGCTCCACCGGCATTTTGACCTAATAATTGGCCAAAAGAAGCTTTAAGGAAACGTGGTAGGTCGAAGCCATTATGTTGGAAGAATCTTGAGTCTTCGGTAGCTACAATTGCGTTAATTAGCTCTTCAGACATTTCATCATAAGTTATTTTTTCACGCATTTCGGTGCCTAGTTTGGCAAACTCGTTTCCTTCACTATCATATAAAGTACTGGCTTCTTTAGTATAAAGTTTGTCGGGGTCAAATTTGTCAGCACTTACAGCAATATAGATAAAGAAGATAATGCCAATTAGTAAGAAAATTATAAATAAAATCAGCAATACTAATAAAGCAATTTTACCTTTTTTCTTTTTACTGGGATTTTTACCTTTTTTATTTTTTGCAATTTTTTTGGCCATATCATCACTACTTTCTATTTCGTTTTTTGTATTTTCATCTTTGGCTTCGATAGTCGAAGTTCTAGGCTTTTTATGAGTTATATCAGTTTTATTTTTAATATATGGTATAAGCCATATAAGATTTAGGGCAATAGCGACAATTAAGCCGACTATAATATTTATGAATATGGAAAGAATAATTAGTAAAATAATACTAATTACGATGATTGGGATTTTTTTAAGTCTTATTTTTTTCATTGTTACCTCCATTAAAGTATATGTTATCAATAACTTCTAGATAATCTACTCGCGGATTATATTTGTCTTTTATGATGTAACCATTTTCTTTAAAATAATCTAGAGGGATAGATTTGCGATTATTATTTTTTAAAAACTTAATGAGTTTTTCAACGGTTAATAAATAAGTTTGATTGAGTGTTGTAAATCTGACGATGATAAAACCGATACCTCCATGATGGAAAATGGCTTTTAAATGATTTATTTGATGATTATGAATATTACTTAGGGGAAAAGATGTTTTATGAGTTGTTTCTTTCGCTTCGAAATCTAAATATTTACCTTTGTATATGCCGTTGTAATCAGTAGTTGATGGCGTTCTGAAGTAGCCTTCTTTAATAACGGCTTCTAACCTCGATGGATAGTCAACCTTGGCAATAGTTATAGGTGTGGGTTTTTTATGAATAATGGCTTGATCCGTTTGCAAATAATAGTTATTAGTGATTTCTAAATCGCCTTCTAATCCCATCCCACGATTACCATAGTTGTTATATTTTTTTGTGCTTTTTTTAGCCCCTATAGGATATTTCATATTTAACACCATTTTAATTATACTATAAATAAGATTTTTTTTCCATATTATTTATTAAAGTTCTAATTTTGGCTAGTCTTGTCGAAAGTGATGTTTTATTATTTTTAGTGTGTTATGCTTTAGATGGTGATACAATGGATATTAATAAAATTAACAATATATTTGATATGATGACCGAAGATATCAAGTATATGAAGTGGGCTACTTATGGTAAGATGAAGTAGCTTTTTTGGTATTGGTGGATTGACAAAGAGCATAATTTACTTTAAAATGTTATATAAAGAAAGAGGGGATACTCATGTATCAAGAAAGAATTATGCTGACTCCAAAAGATATATTAGAAAAAGAATTTAAAATCGATACAAGAGGATATAGACCGCAAGAAGTTGATAAGTTTTTAGATACGATTATTAGCGACTATGAAGAAATGTTTGCTTTAATGCGTGAGTATGAACGAGATAAGAAAAGTCTTGTTGAAGAGAATATGCGTTTAAAGCAAGAAATTAGAAGCTTACGTACAAAACTTGATGTAGCTTCGGAAACTAGTGGTAGTAATGTAAGTAATGTTGATATACTTAGAAGACTATCTAACCTAGAAAAAATCATTTATGGAGATAAATAATATTTTGACAAACGCTGCATTCTTAGTAATGTAGAGGAAAGTCCATACTTGCACAGTCTGCGATGACTGTAGTGTTTGTGCTTAGGGAAAAAATAACCTAAGGTAGACTTTGTCTAACGACGTTTGATGGCCTAAGGCTTGTCTATGGTCTAGAACATAAAGTGCCGCAGTGACGATGCTTTTAGAAATGAAAGAGTGAAACGTGGTAAACTCCGCAAGCAAGAAACCCAAATTATGGTAGGGGAACCTAATAGAAAAGAAATGAATTTTCTATGGGACTGGGTTACCAGTAGATAGATGTTTGTCGCCTAGTAATAGGAACAGAATATGGCTTATAAAATATTATTTGGTTTTAAAGGAAGGAAGAATATGAAAGAAATAGGAGAACAGTTAAAGATGGCTCGCGAGAGTATCGGTGTTTCAGTTGAAGAAGTAGCCGAAGATTTAAAAGTTAAACCGACTCAAGTCGAGAATATCGAGGCTGGAAATTCTGAAGCTTTTGATGATGTCTTTTATTTAAAATATTTTATTAGGGATTATGCCAAGTATTTAGGTCTTAATAAGGAAGATTTAGTGGATGAATTTAACGAATATTTATTTGATTATACTTCTAAACTTTCTTTGGATGATATAAAGATGGCTACTAAAGAGAAAAGTAAAGAAAAGAAAAATGTTAAAGCGGTTAAGTCACCTTATACAGTCGACCATCGAAAAAAAATACCAGTGATTCCGATATTAGTGTATGGAATAGTGGTTATTTTAGTTTTAGTGGTGATTTATTTTGCTTTGACGCTTCGCGATGATGATGACTTCGCCGAAGGAACAGTAGTTACAGAAAGTGAGTAGGAGGATTTATGAATTTACCAAATAAATTAACGATGTTTAGAATTTTTTTGACTTTTGTAATAATTGCCGTCTTATTATTCCCATTTTCGGCTATGGGTATTGATGTTATGCAGTTATTTGTCAATGAGCTGGTTGTTATTGATATTAGATATTTAATTGCCGGGGTTTTATTTATTATTGCCTCTTTAACGGATTTTGTCGATGGCTTTATCGCTAGAAAATATAATTTAGTTACAGATTTTGGCAAAATGATGGATGCAATTGCCGATAAAATTTTAGTTAATGCAATATTAATTATATTATGCGCCCAAGGATTTATTCATCCAATTATCCCAGTAGTGATTATTTTAAGAGATACTTTTGTTGATTCAATTAAAATGATTGCTGGCAGTAAGGGTAAAGTAGTAGCAGCTAGTAAACTTGGTAAAGTTAAAACGGCATCAATGATGATTGGTTTAGTACTTACTTTATTTTATAACATGCCATTTGAACTTTGGAATTTAAGAATTGCTGATTTCTTACTTATTTTAGCTTGTATTTTATCAGTTATTTCAGGAATTCAATATTATACAGTTAATAAACATTTGTTATTTTCTGATGAAAAGGCTTAGTCCTTTTTATTTTATTTATTTTTTGAACAAATGTTCGTAAAAGTGTTGACATCAGTTTTAGTATCAGTTAAAATGTAATTGTAGGAGTTATTATAAGGAGGAAAATAAAATGGCAAAAATGACAGCTAGTAACGACCAAAATTTAAAACAAGTATTAGCCGATATAGAAAAACAATTTGGAAAAGGATCTATTATGCGTTTAGGCGATAATGAGAAAAGAGAAATTGATGTTATTCCGAGTGGTAGCATTGCTTTAGATGTAGCATTAGGAATTGGCGGTTATCCTAAGGGGCGTATTATTGAAATATATGGACCAGAATCTAGTGGTAAAACAACTTTTGCTTTGCACGCAATTGCTGAAGCTCAAAAATTAGGTGGGAAAGTTGCATTTATTGATGCAGAAAATTCTTTAGACCCGCAATATGCCGAAAGGCTAGGTGTAAATATTAATGATTTGCTTTTATCTCAGCCAGATAATGGTGAGCAAGCTTTGGAAATTGCTGAGGCTTTAGTTCGAAGTGGAGCCATTAGTGTAATTGTTATTGATTCGGTAGCAGCTTTAGTACCGCAAGCAGAAATTGAAGGTGAGATGGGAGATTCTCATGTAGGGCTTCAAGCACGTCTTATGAGTCAAGCACTTAGAAAATTAGCAGGGATTATTAATAAAACCGGAACTGTGGCAATTTTTATTAATCAGCTACGTGAAAAAGTTGGGGTCATGTTTGGTAATCCAGAGGTGACACCTGGAGGACGTGCTCTTAAGTTTTACTCATCAATTAGGTTAGATATTCGCCGAAGTGAGCAAATTAAAATGGGTACAGATATTATTGGTAATAAAACAAATATTAAAGTGGTTAAAAATAAAATGGCACCACCATTTAAAACTTGCTCTGTAGATATTATGTATGGAACAGGTATTTCGATGGAAGGTGAGTTAATTGATTTAGGTGTGGAAGCTAATATTTTGGAAAAATCGGGAGCTTGGTATTCTTACAATGGCGAAAAAATTGGCCAAGGTAAGGAAAATGTTAAAGAATATTTAAAGGCTAACCCAAAGATTCGCGATGAAATTTTACATAAGGTTCGTCAGTATTATAATATTGAAAAAAATGAAAATCCTGCTAAGAATGGATAGTGACTTTTAAATAGTCACTTTTTTCTTGACTTATTTTCTAATCACTTATACAATATAATTAGGTGAAGGTATTCACTTAATAGTTATGGAGGTAATATTATGTCAAGTACTATTTTCTCCATTTTGCTAGTAATAATTGGACTTTTTGTAGGTATTATCTTGATGATAATTTTAAGTTATGTACGGGGCATTTCGGTTTCTAGAAAAGCTATACAAGCAGTAGAAGATGCCAAAAAAGAGGCAGATAAACTTAAGCGTGATAGTATTTTAGAGGCTAAAGAGGAAGCTCATAGATTGAAAAGTGAATTTGATAAAGAAGTGAAAGAGAAAAAACAAGAAATTAAAGATTCAGAAGATCGTTTACTTGCCCGTGAAGAAAGTATGGATCGTCGTGATCAAACTTTACAAAATCGTGAGCAACTTCTTGATGAAAAGGAAAATAATTTAAACCAAAGACAAAAAGATATTCAAGATAAGCAAGTGGAGCTAGAAAATGCACAAAATGAGCAAATAAAAGAGCTTGAAAAAATTTCGGGCTATTCTAAAAAGGAAGCTAAAAATGTTCTTATGAAAAAAGTAGAAGAAATGATGGATTTAGAAGTTTCTTCTTATATTAAGGATCGTGAGGCAGAAGCTAGGTTGGATGCTGATAGAAAAGCTAAGTCGATGATTGTTTCATCAATGCAGCGTTATGCTGCTGATGTAGCTAATGAGCAAACAGTAACAGTTGTTGCTTTACCTAATGATGAAATGAAAGGGCGAATTATTGGTAGAGAGGGTCGCAACATTCGAACGATTGAAGCGGTTACGGGTGTTGATTTAATTATTGATGATACGCCGGAAGCGATTGTTCTTTCTAGTTTTGATCCATATCGCAGGGAGATTGCAAGATTGACTTTGGAAACACTAATTAAAGATGGTCGTATTCATCCCGGGAGGATTGAAGAAGTCTATGATAAAACAGTTAATGAAATGAGAAGTAAGCTGTTAGAATATGGTGAAAATGCTTTGTTTGAACTTGGAATAACTAAAATGGATAATGAACTTATTGAGTTATTAGGTAAGTTACATTTTAGAACTAGCTTTGGTCAAAATGCTTTAAAACATTCAATTGAAGTGGCTATTTTGGCTGGTCTATTAGCTGGTGAGTTAGGCGAAAATGTTAATGTGGCTAAGCGGGCTGGATTACTTCATGACATTGGAAAATCGATTGACCACGAAGCTGAAGGTAGTCATGTAGAGATTGGCGTTAAGATAGCAACTAAATATAAAGAGAGCGATGAAGTTATTAATGCAATTGCTTCACATCACGGAGATACCGAAGCGACAAGCATTATATCTGTGTTAGTAGCGATTGCAGATGCTTTATCAGCTTCACGTCCAGGCGCTCGCAATGATTCACTGGAGAATTATGTGCAAAGACTTACTGAACTCGAAAAAATTGGTAACGAAATTCCGGGTGTGGAAAAATCTTATGCGATGCAGGCAGGTAGAGAACTTCGAGTTATTGTTAAGCCAGAAGAAATTAATGATTTGGAAAGTTTTAAAGTGGCTAGAGAAGTCAAAGATAAAATCGAAGCAACATTACAATATCCTGGAACTATTAAAGTAGTGGTTGTTCGGGAAACACGCGTAACAGAAGAGGCTAAATAGCCTTTTTTTATTGACACTTTGGTGAAAAATGTAGGTCTTTGGAGAATGTTACTTTTTATCTATTTTTTAAATATATTACCTTTTTTAAACTGAAAAAGGTAATTTTATTTTTGTAAAAAATACGCAAATTTGACGTAAAGTGACTATGACTAAATTTCTGGGTTTTCAATTTGACTATTACTAGTGATGGAAACATATAACACGATAATAGTAGCAATTAAGGTAAGTACGCCGGCATCTATTTGGAGATTGGCGGAAGAAGTATCTAAATTATTTTCTTCTTTTAATTGTTTATCAATATAGTTGATATAAAGAAAAGCAAGTGCAATAAGGGTACCTAATAGACGGTTGATGACTTGAATGTCATAGGCATTTTGAGAAGTGTATAATGGGGATTTGTTTTCATATTTTAAAATTTCATTATAGGTTAATGATAAGGAAACTACGATGGTAAAAATGAAGGCTATAGATAGACCAAATTGCCATTTTAATAGTTTTAATTCTTCTAAGTCGTAATTACTCATTTTCTCTAATTTTCTTTAATTCTAATAGTTCACTAACGGTAACGAATTTATAGCCTTTTTCTTGTAGTTTTTTGATAACATCTTCTAAGGCGTTGACGGCATATTCATGGTTATCGTGCATGAGAATTATACTACCATCTTTGACATTAGGAATAATATTGTTTATTATTTTGTCTTTATTTTTGACCTTCCAGTCAGAAGAATCAACATCCCATAGAACAAAAGTTAAGTCGGTATAAGATTTTAATTTATTTGTGTATCCACCATATGTTGGCCTGAATAGTTTAGGGGTAAAACCAGTGGCTTTTTGAACTTCGGTTTGAGTTTTGGTTATTTCTTCTTCAAATTCTTCTTTGGATAGCCTATTTAACCATTTATGACTATAGGAGTGATTTCCTATTTCATTGCCATTTTTTAACATTTTTGTTAAGGTTTCATCGTAGAAATCTACTTTGTTACCAATTACAAAAAAGGTCGCACAGGCATCGTATTTTTTTAATATATTTAAGATTTTATCGGTATATTTGCTTGGCCCGTCATCAAAAGTTAGGGCTACAATATGATCATCATAATTGATATCGCGTTTTTTTATATTAATATAATTGTCACTCCCATTTGATTTGTCGATGTCGATTAACATTTTTAGAGAATTGAGGGGGATATCAAGATAAATTATTTCATTGCCTTGGCTTTTTAATTCGGCGGGTCCCAAATAAATGGTTAAATTTTCATCATCAATAGTGAAATAATCATAATTTACATTGGATAAAAAGTCCATATCAGCTTCTTGGTATTTTTCTAATAAAGCTTTTTTGATATCATAGTCTAAGGCATCAAGATCATCAACGATATCTTCCATACTTAAGAATTTTTTAGTTTTTTTATCATAAGTAAAAGTTTTGATTTTATTAATATTTTTATCAGCATTTATTTCGGTGTTTAAACTGATATTAATAACATCATCATTTAATTCTTTATAAGTATAAGTGATGTTTAACTCGGGCTTTGTAAGGTGTTTATAGGACTTTTTGAAGTTGTTATAAGTTTGGTTTACGTATGTACTTACAGCATCGTCTAGAGCATTGATATTGGTTACTGGATAGTTGATACTGACTAAAGCATCATTATTCTCAATCGTGGTTTTTATTTCAGGTTTAGAGCATCCAGTTATAAGAATGATAGTAACAAGTAGTAATATTGATTTTTTCATATTTTCACCTAGATAATTATATGCTTGTTAGCTAGTTATATGTATGGTATAAAAAGCGAACATTTTACCTTTTAATCTTGAAAAACAACGAATAATCATTTCAAGGTAAAAACCGTATTTTTTTAAAACTGTTTTTTTGAAAAAAGTCCGTTTTTCAATTTTTTTGTTTTTTCTCTTTTTTAGAGTTTTCCCTTAAAATTAAAGGGGGAATTATATATTTGAAGAACTTTTTATTTTCTTAAAAACAAGAGAAAAACAAAAAAAAGAAAAATGTAAAATTTTGAAAAGTTAATTTTTTTGCCTTTTTGTTGAAAATAAAGGGCTCGTTATTAAGCCCCCGAAAAAGAGTGAAAAAAGCGAACATTTTCTATTGACCTTTAGAAAAAAAAGTGTCATAATTAAGGTGCAAGATAGGGAGGCAGAAGTATGGTTGATACAGAAGATATGTTGGCAACTTTAAAAGTTGTAAAACGTAATGGCCGCAAGGTTGATTGGAATGGAACTAAAGTGGCTGTAGCTATTAAAAAAGGTTTTGACAGTATTAAGAATGAAGAAGATGAGTATAAATATAGCGAAAAAGATATTAATAGAGTTTTTAATGCTGTAGTTAAAAGAATAGAAAAGGATTATGCGAGTGCTGAAAAGATAAAAATAGAGCAAATTCAAGATTTAATCGAAGAAGAACTTAAAGCTAAAGGATATGAAGATGTTTATCAGTCATTTTCAGAATATCGTGAACGTCGTACGGCATCTAGGCAATTATTTTTTGGCGAGAAAAAACAACATAAGTTTTTAAAAGCAATTGAAAGTTTAGGGCTTAAGTCAGCTTGGGAAGAGGATGCGAAAAGAGAAAATGCTAATGTCGATGGTGATACGGCTATGGGAACTATGTTACAGTATGGGAGTACAGTTTCCAAAGAATTCGCCAAAGCATATTTAATGAAGCCAAAGTTTGCTGAGGCTCATGATAATGGAGATATTCATATTCACGATATGGATTTTATGCCGATGGGTACGACTACGTGCTGTCAAATTGATTTAAAGAAACTATTCGATGGAGGTTTTTCAACAGGCCATGGACATTTAAGACAGCCTAAAGATATTATGAGTTATGCGGCTTTAGCGGCGATTGCAATTCAGTCAAATCAAAATGACCAACACGGTGGTCAAAGTATTCCAGCTTTTGATTATTATTTAGCACCAGGAGTTTTGGCAACATTCAAGAAGCAATTTAAACAAGCTATTTGTGACTATTTAGATTTTACAGAATTTGGTAATTTCATTAATATGGATAGAATTGCTAAAGATATCGATAAATTGAAATCAATTGAAGTTGATTTGAGTGAATTTGACCATTATGCGAAAGATTCAGATGAGGTTAAGAGACTATTTAAGATGAGTTATGATAAGGCTATGGCTAAGACCAATAGAGCTACTTATCAAGCGATGGAAGCTTTTATTCATAATTTGAATACAATGCATTCACGTGCTGGAGCGCAAGTGCCATTTTCATCTATTAATTTTGGCACGGATACTTCTCCAGAAGGACGTATGGTTATGAAAAATTATTTATTGGCTACTGATTCAGGCCTTGGTAATCATGAAACCCCAATATTCCCAATTTCGATATTTAAAGTTAAAGAAGGAGTTAACTTTAATCCGGAAGATCCTAATTATGATTTATTTAGACTGTCTTGTGAAGTCTCAGCTAAGAGATTATTTCCGAACTTCTCATTTATTGATTCAACATTTAATAAGGAAACTTATAATCCTGATGATTATCGTACAGAAGTTGGATATATGGGGTGTAGAACGAGAGTGCTTGCAGATGTAACTGATCCAAATAATCAAATTACACCGGGACGTGGAAATTTATCTTTTACTTCAATTAACTTACCACGTTTAGGAATTAAACACGGAATTGTTAGAGGTAACGAAACAGATTTGGATGGGTTCTTTGAGGAACTTGAAGGTCTTATGGATATGGTTAAGGACCAGCTATTAGAAAGGTTTGAGATTCAGTGCTCTAGACATGTTTATAATTTTCCTTTCTTATTGGGTCAAGGAGTTTGGATTGATAGTGAAAAATTAAAACCTGGTGATAGATTACGTAAGGTACTTAAACATGGAACATTAACAATTGGATTTATTGGCTTGGCCGAATGTTTAAAAGCTTTAATTGGTAAACATCATGGAGAAAGTGAAGAGGCAGAGGAACTTGGCCTTAAAATAATTGGTTTTATGCGTAAAAAAACCGATGAATATTCGAAAAAATATAATTTGAATTTTTCATTAATTGCGACACCAGCTGAGGGTTTATCTGGTAGATTTACTAATATTGATAAAGCAATCTATGGAAAAATTAAAGGGGTTACTGATAGAGAATATTATACCAATTCTTTCCATGTGCCAGTTTATTATAATATTTCAGTAGCGAGAAAACTTAAATTAGAAGGACCTTATCATGCACTGACTAATGGGGGTCATATTAGTTATGTAGAGCTTGATGGTGATACAGCGATGAATGTTGATGCATTTGAAAAAATTGTTAGACTGATGCATGATAATAATATTGGATATGGAGCAATTAATCATCCAGTAGATAGAGATCCAGTTTGCGGATATACTGGAGTGATTGGTGATGTTTGTCCAGGGTGTGGACGTAAAGAAGGCGAAGGTGTGCCGATTGAAAGAGTAAAAAACGCAAGCCTTAATACTTGCGGTGGAAGATAGGAGGAAATAAAAATGAAAGCAGAAGAAAAAAAAGTTGGTGAAGGAGTAAAATTCGAAAGAATTAGAAGAATTACAGGTTATTTAGTAGGAACTACTGATAGATTTAATAATGGCAAAAGAGCTGAAGAACGTGATAGAGTTAAACATGATGCTTCTAAATTAATTAATAAATAATTATGCAAATTCGTTTAGCTAGTGAGTTACAACCAGATAGCATTGTTGACGGTGAGGGTATAAGGACAGTTATTTGGACTCAAGGATGTTCACATAATTGTCCGGGTTGCCATAATCCAGGGACACATGATTTTAATGGTGGATTTTTAGTTAGTGTTGATGATATTAAAAAGGAATTATCGCTGTTAGAAGCGCAAAGTGGTATTACTTTTTCTGGTGGTGATCCATTATTTCAAGTAGAAGCTTGTACCGAAATTGCTAAATATGCTCAAAGTATTGGTCTTAATGTTTGGTGTTATACGGGATTTACTTATGAGGATTTACTTAAAACGGATAAAAATAAAGAGTTTTTAAAGTATGTTGATGTTTTAGTTGATGGCAAGTTTATTTTAAGTGAACGTAGTTTGAATTTGGATTTTAGAGGTTCACGAAATCAAAGAATCATTGATGTTCAAAAATCATTAGAAAAAGGTGAAACTGTTTTGGTTTCTAAGTATGTTGGAGAAAGAACAGTTAATGTTAATGTACCACGTTATGAACATGTTTATATTTAGAGTTACTTTAATAAGTAACTTTTTTGTTGACATTTTTGCTAAAAATGTAAGTTTTTGGAGAATATTACTTATTTTGTTAATTATATTAGGGAATTGGTTAAGTAATAAGTAAAATAAATTGTATAAATTCTCTCCCGACTGTCTACTTTAAGTATATTAGTGCTAATAGAAATATTTGAGGAAAAGAAAGTAGAATATTATAGATTAATATATAATGACTTTAGAAGGTGTAATTTTTTGATTACACTTTTTGTGTGATAAATGTAATTTGATGTTATTTTTTTCTAATGAACTATCTAGGAAAATAATTATAATTGTGTTAAAATATTAATATAAAGGAGCGATTATATGAAGAGGGCTAGTTATGTTGACGAGTCGGGTAATCCGATTGATTATAGTTTTCAAAGTAAAAAAGTTTTTTTAAAAATATTTTTTGTCATTGGAACTATTATTCCTTTAGTTCTAATTGGTTTTATTATTTATACTATGGTTAATAATAGTAATTGTAATCAAGTATATGATAGTATTAAAAGTGCCACATTAGAGTATTTACGTTCTGAAGGGAATATACCGGATGTTGATGGTGAAAGTGTAAATGTTAATATTGGGAAATTATACACTGAGGATTATCTTCACAGTGCGAGCACAAACAATTTAAGATGTAACGGGAAAGTTAAAGTTACAAAATATGAAAGTGAATTAGTTTATACCTTGGATGTTAATAGTTGTGATACTTGTTCGGTAGATAATCGTTATGATGACTGGAGTGAAGAAATTGGTTATTATCCAGCAAATAAAATGATTGTTGATGTAATTCCTTATTATAACTATTATGAAAGGCAAGTTAATGTAACTGATTGGTCACCTTATTATGAGCAAGACGAAATTAAGAAAAAAGAATCTAAATATGGAGTAAGATTACCTAAAGATGATATGGAAATGCCGGAAATCCCTACGGAAGGAGAAATTGTAGAAGTCCAAACTGAAGACATCTTAAATTACCGTTATAAAGATAAAACATGGCTTTGGTATGATATAGTTGGTGATTATTCTGACTTTTCTTCGGAACAGCCTGATGGTTATGCCAATAAAGATGAGTCTACGCGTATTTATACCGAGTGGTCAGAATATTCACAAAATTATCCTGAGGAAAAAGAGTATCGTGATATTGAGAGAGTAACTGGTTATAAAGTTTACTATGAAAAAGATGGTGAGAAGGTTTATGCCAATCATGGTAATTATGTAGCTTTAGATGATGTTGATGAGTCGGTCTATGATCAAAGGGACTCTGATACAACAGATTTATATCGATATCGTGATGAAATGTGGCGCTGGTATAATGGAACTAAACGAAGATATTCTTCATATCGTTCGGTAGCGCCTAATGGCTATCCTTATCGTGATGATGATACGGAAAGAGATACTAGTTATAGTAGTTGGGATGATGAGTCTCATGTTACGCCAGAGAATGCTAGCTATAGAACTGAAGAAACTAAAACGTTGACAAGATATCGTTATATTTATGAAATTTTATCGTTGCCAGTTTTGAAAGAACCAGTAACTAAAGAGGAATTTTTAAAGGAAATTAATATGACGGTTCCAGAATTTGCTGGTTTGGAAGAATATAAATTAGAAGTTACTTATAATTTTAAGTATCGAAAAAGATGACTTTAGGTCATCTTTTATAGTGGAAAATCGTGGATGTTTGGATTATAGTGGTTATTGTTTTTATTAATTGCGTAAATTTCTTTAAGGGCATCTAATAGTTTTTTTTCGTTTATATTTGTAGGGAAAATATCTGATAAGGAAATAACACCTGTAATTTTAGTATTATTAGTTACAACGAGTCTTTTTAGTTTGTGTTTTTTCATGAGATTTAAGGCATCTTCTATTTTTTTATTTTCATCAATAGTTATAACATTAGTATGGGCATAGTTTTTTATGGCCCGCAGTTCATTAGCTAGATCGCAGACGATATCGCGATCAGTAACGACACCATATAGTTTATTATTATCCATGATTATAATAAAACCAACATCCCACACGTTCATGAGATTAGAGACAAATAAAATATTGTCGTCTGGTGAACAAGTTATAAGTTTTTTTGACATAATATCTTTTATTTTCATAAGTACCTCCAGTTATATTTTGGACTGTTTTAATGAAAAAATTCATATAAATTAGTATGAGAAGGATTAAATTAAAGAAAAATAAACAGCATAAGAAAATGGGGAAAGTTAATTTATTAATCATTAGTTTTATTTTGGTTGTTATTTGTGTGGTTTTTATTTTTCAATACATTAATAAAAAGGCTTCACCAATTATTATGAGTTATGCCGAAATGGAGGCGAAAAAGTTATCAAGTATCATAATTAATAAAGCAGTTTCTAAACATATTACGGAACAGGTTAGTAGTGATGAGTTATTTCAGATAACTCAGGATAGTAGTGGAGAAATTAAAGCAATTGATTTTAATGCGGCGATTGTTAATAAGTTTTTGACGGAAACAACTAATAGTGTTCAAATTAATTTGCGCAATATTGAAAAGGGAGATATTGATGCTTTAGAGTTTGCAGATAGTGTTTTAACAACTTATGATAAAGAGGATTTAGAAAAAGGGATTATTTATGAAGTGAGTAGTGGGGTTATAATTGGTAATCCAATTTTAGCTAATGTGGGTCCAAAGATTCCAGTAAAAATTAGTTTAGTTGGTGATGCAACTAGTAATGTATCAGCGGAAGTAGAGAATTATGGCATAAATAATGCTTTAATTCAGGTTTATGTTAATTTGAAAATCAGTGAGCAGGTTATTTTACCTTTTTATAAAAAAACGATTGAAGTGGAGTCTAAAATACCAGTTGCTTTAAAAATTGTAACAGGAACAGTTCCTAGTTATTATGCGAACGGGTTGAATCAAAACAGTCCTTCAGTGGTTTTGCCAGCGGAAACTGAAGAATAGTTTTGCTTAATAGGATTAACTTTGATATAATTGTGTTAGGTGATATCTATGAAAAAATATATAGTTAATGATCAAGAATATGAACTTATTAAGAATTATCGTGATGGCTTTGAGTTAAATGAAGTAGTTAAGATTTTTACAGATTACTTTGATGACTATGATTATATTTTAGGTGACTGGGCTTATGGAAAGTTAAGGTTAAAAGGTTTTTGTGAAATTAATAATAAAAAATTTAGACCTTTAAATGATATTCAAAGATTGGATGACTATTTGAAAAACAATTGTGCTTATGATTGTAAGCATTTTGTGTTAAAGAAGATAAGTTGAAAATATTTAAAAGGTTTTTGAATTGATGTGATCCTTATCTGATAGACATTATAAAAAAGAATAGTTAAAAATCAAGGTTAAATGAAGTACATTCATCTAGTTCCTTGATTTTTTATATAATGCTTTCTATAAAAAAGAAATATTTTTATTTTTTTATCTTTTAAAATTCTCCCTGTAAAAAATATTTTATTGTATTATTAGGCTTAGAGTAACAATTGTATTTTTAAATTTAATATGGGAAATTTATGAAATCTTGGTTTCAGCCTTTAAAAAAATATGATAAAATGGTATAATGAATAACGATAGGAGGTAAGTATATGGACAATAAAGAATTAATGACGACATATGAGACTTATCTATCTAAAATTAATGAACTATGGAGGTCACTTTGACTTTGATAATAAACAGGTAAAACTGCAGGAATTATCCGCAGTTATGAATAAACCAGATTTTTGGAATGATAAAAGACAAAGTGAAAAAGTAATTAATGAATTTAATAGTTTAAACGGTTTACTTACAAAGATAAAAGATCTTAAAGAAGAAGTAGAGTTTCATTATTTGTCTTTGAAAGATAGTAATTTAGCTGATGATGTTATTTCGTTTGCTTTAGAAGAAATGCCTTTGATTAAAAGTAAATTAAAAGAATTAGAAATGCAAATTTTACTTAATGGTAAGTATGATAAAGATAATGCTGTATTAGAGATTCATTCTGGAGCTGGTGGAACCGAAGCCTGTGATTGGGTGGAAATGCTATATCGAATGTACTCTAGGTGGTGTGAAAAAAAAGGTTATAAGTTAGAAGTTATCGATGAACAGCCAGGGACAGAAGCTGGTTTAAAGAGTATCGTGGTAATTGTTAAAGGACATAACGCTTTTGGATATTTAAAAGGTGAAAAAGGAATTCATAGGTTGGTGCGAATTTCACCTTTTGATAGTAATTCGCGCAGACATACTTCTTTTGCTGGTGTGGATGTTACTCCGGTTATTGATGATGATGTGAATATTCAGATCGATGAAAAAGATTTAAGAATTGATGTTTACCGTAGTTCAGGGGCCGGAGGTCAAGGGGTGAATACAACTGATAGTGCGGTTCGTATTACTCATTTACCGACTAAGATTGTTGTAACTTGTCAAAATGAACGCAGTCAATTACAGAATAAGGAAAAATGTATGCAAATTCTTAAGAGTAAACTTCTTAAAATCGAAGAAGAAAAAAAAGAAGAGGAGATGCGTGCATTAAAAGGTGAACAAAAAGAAATTAATTTTGGTTCGCAAATTAGAAGTTATATTATGTGCCCTTATACATTGGTTAAAGATCATCGAACGGGGGCAGAAGATGTCAATGTTAGTAAGGTGTTAGATGGTGATATTGATAAGTTTATAGAGGAATATTTAAAGGGGAAATAATTATGTTTTTTAAAAGTGCTTTTGATGATAATAAAATAATTCAGCAAATTTACCATAATGATCGTGTAAAGCGTTATACATTGTTTATTATTGGGGTTCTTTTGCAAGCCGTGGCTTTTAATGTCTTTATTTTACAAAGTAATATGGCTTTTGGAGTTAGTGGTATTGCTGTTGTTTTAAATGAAATTTTTGGAATAACGCCTGCCTATATTATTTTAGTTGCCAATTTATTATTAATTGTGGCTAGTTTTGTTTATTTAGGTAAGAATGTTACCAGTAAAACTATTGTGGGATCTTTATTGTATCCATTATTGGTAGAACTTACAGTGTTTTTACCTAATTATGTGGATTTAGGAACGACAGAGCCTGTAATTGTGGCATTATCAGGAGCAGTTTTATATGGGGTCGGTACAGGATTAGTATTTAAAGCTGGTTATACTACTGGAGGCTCTGATGTTATTAAACAAATTATTTCAGAATATGGTAAAAAGTCGATTGGCCAAGCAACGATTTATGTCGAAGGTATTGTGGTGACTCTTTGTTTATTTGTCTTTGGTTGGCAATCGTTTATTTACTCTATTATTTCTTTATTTGTAATTAGTATGATTACTGATAATGTTATATTAGGAATTTCTAAATATAAAACTTTTCAAATTATTACAACTAAAGAAAGAGAAGTTAAACAGTTTATTTTAAATCAATTACATCATGGGGTAACTATTTTAGACAGTCATGGTGGATATACTGGAGAAAAGAAAAAAATAATGCTTTGTACGATACCAACTAAAGAGTATTTTGTACTTAAAGAAGGAATTTTGCAAATTGACAAAGAGGCTTTCTTTATTGTGACAGATACTTATGAAGTTAGAGGCGGCGAATAGAAAGAAGGAGGATTTATGGAATTAATTAGACTGACTAATGTTAAGAAAACTTATAAAACAGGTGTGACGGCAATTCAGGACTTGAATTTGTCGATTAATAAGGGTGAATTTGTCTTTATCATTGGTTCAACAGGTTGTGGTAAAAGTACTCTTATTAAAATGCTTTATCGTGAGGAAAAACCAACTTCTGGGCAAATTATTGTTGGTGGAGTTGATGTTGGAAAACTTAGAAATCGTAAGGTATATAAAGTTAGAAGAAAAATTGGTGTGGTTTTTCAAGATTTTAAGCTCTTGCCTAAGTCAACTGTTTATGAAAATGTGGCTTTTGCTTTAGAGATTTTTGGAGTACCAAAAGACGAAATTCATGCTAAAGTACTTAAAGTGTTAGAATTAGTTGGTTTAAAACATAAAGTTAAAAGTTATCCATCCCAACTTTCAGGTGGTGAACAACAAAGAGTAGCAATTGCAAGAGCAATTGTTAATGGTCCAAAATTATTAATTTGTGATGAACCGACTGGTAATTTGGATCCGAATACTAGTATGGAAATTATGCGAGTATTAGAGGAAATTAATAAGTTAGGCACGACAATTATTATGGTTACACACAGTATCGACATTGTAAAAGAGTTAAATAAAAGAGTTATTGTTTTAGATTCAGGAAGAGTAGTTAAGGATTATGCAGAAGGGACGTATAGATAATGAGAACATTTAGAATTATTGGTAGAAATATAAGAGATGCTTTTAAAGGGGTATTTAGAAACTTTTCCTTATCATTAGCGTCTATTTCCTGTATAACTATTACTTTAATTGTCGTGGCTGTTTCATTTGTTCTTTCTTATAATGTGGATAATTTTACGAATCTAGTGGAAAAAGATGTAACGATCGTGGCTTTCTTAGATAATGAATTAACTGATGAACAAATTGATGAAATTAGAGATCAAATTAGTGTAATTAATGATGTTGATAAGTATGAATTTACATCCAAAACTGAAATTACTAGGGACATGATGGATTCTTCAGAAATTTTTGAAAGTGTTATGAAAAATTGGACTGAAGATGAAAATCCAATTCAAAATACTTTTCAAATTAAGGTAACAGATATCAATGTTATTGATGATGTGGCTTCCGAAGTGAAACAAATCGATGGAATTACTTTGGTTAAATATGGCGAAGGTATGGTTGAGCAATTAATATCAGCATTTGATATTGTACATAAGATTTGTATTGTGTCTGTAATTGCTCTTATTCTAGTAACGGCTTTTTTGATTTCTAACACAATTAAAATTACAATTAATTCTAGGCAACGAGAAATTAGTATTATGCGACTTATTGGAGCTTCTAACTTAAATATTAGAATTCCATTTATTATCGAAGGATTAATTTTAGGAGCTTTAGGTTCAATTATTCCAATTATTGTGACGATTTATGGCTATAATACAATTTATACAAACTTTAATGGACAATTATTGTCGCCATTTATTAAGCTTATTGAACCGACACCATTTGTTTATATGATTTCACTTATTTTACTTGGAATTGGTGTCTTAGTAGGTATGTTTGGTTCTTGGAGAGCAGTTAGAAAACATTTAAAAATATAAGGCTTTGGCCTTTTTTTATTTTGGCAAATTTTATTGTTTGTTCTATTATTTAGTTTTTTTCATATAATTTGGTGGGTGATGATATGGAATTTAATGTTGGTGATTTGGTTACAAGAAATTCTTATGGGAATGATGTTGTATTTAAAATTGCAAAGATAGATGGTGATATAGTTATTTTAAAAGGTATAAATATGCGATTAATTGCTGACGCTGCTTTTGAGGATTTAAAAATGTATGATAATGAAGATGTGGAGGATGAAAAAAGTTTTTTAGACCGTTTGGAAACGACTGTAAGCTTGGATAGAAATGATTATTTTTATTTACCCGGAAAGATATTGCACATTGATAGTGATCCTGAATATTTAAGTAGGTGTTTGGATTATTATAAGAAAATTAATATTTGGGCTATGGGAATAAATGAACGTGAAGATAAAATTGCGGACCATATTATAGAGTGGCTTAAGGAATATAAACCAAATATTGTGGTGATTACAGGTCATGATGCTTATAATAAACGTAAGGGTGATGTCGATGATATTTCGGCTTATAAATCTAGTCTTTATTTTGCTAATGCAGTTAAAAAAGCTAGGGAGTATGAAAGTAGTCATGAGAAATTAATTATTATTGCGGGGGCTTGTGGCTCTTACTATGAAGAGTTGATTAAGGCAGGAGCAAATTTTGCTTCTAGTCCTAAACGTATTAATATTCATGCTTTAGATCCAGCGATTGTAGCGGCAAAAATGAGTTTATCTAACATTAATAAAGATATTGATTTGAAAGATATTTTAGAAAGAACAAAATATGGAAAAGATGGAATAGGGGGAATTATTACGAAAGGAACAATGTATGTTGGATATCCTAGATAAAGGTGTTTGTAATAATCAAACAATCAGAAAGGCTCTAAGTAATTATTTAAATAAGAAAGTTACAATTGAGTATAGTTTAGGGAGAAATAAGTATGAATCTTATCAAGGGATTATCAAGAGTTTATATAATTGTGTGTTTTTAGTTGAGGTCTTGGATGAAAATCATAGTGTCAAATCTTTCTCATATGCCGACATTATTACGAAAACCATTAAAATTTCGGATAAATAGGTTGTTTTTTATTAAAAAATATTGTATACTGAAATTGTAATTATAGTACCAGAAGGGAGAGGTTAGCTTGAAAATTACATCTGTAAACGTTAGAAAAATTGAAAAGGAGAATTCACGTATTCGCGGAATTGCATCAGTTGTTTTAGACGAATGCTTTGCGGTTCATGGTATTAGAATTATTGAAGGTGATGGTGGTTTATTTATCGCTATGCCTAGTCGTAAAACTAATAATGATGAATATCATGATATTGCTCATCCAATTACGCAAGATTGTCGTAAAATGTTCGAGGAAGCAATTATCTCAGAATATAACAATTTAAAAGACGAATAGTCTTTTTTTTTTTGCATATATTTATGTAGGAGGGAACATTATGGACAAGATGGATACAATATCTTCATTAACACATGCTGTTACACTTAATGAAAGAAAGAATATTATTATTACAGGAGTTAAAAAAATTGATAGTTTTGATGAGGAAGAGTTTTACTTGGAGACGACAATGGGCGATTTGATAATCAAAGGGGAAGAACTTGAAATAATTAAGCTAGATACTTACCAGGGTAATGTTTCAATTAAAGGTAAAGTGGATAGTTTAACTTATACGGAAAATGGAAAAAAGGATAAGGAAAGTGGAGTATTTTCAAAGTTATTTAAATAATGGATTTACAGGTACAAATAATTACTTTGTTATTTTCTTTTGTTTATGGTATCTTTTTTTCTTTGTTCGCTAGGGTTAACTATAAAATTATTTATCATGATAAGAAGTTAATTAAGTTATTAGGAACGTTTTTGGTGGTCATGATAAGTGTCCTTTTATATTTTGTTTTGCTATTAAAAATAAATTATGGAGCTTTTCATCCTTACTGTCTATTTGTCTTATTATTGGGCTTTTATATTGAGATGAGGATTGCCAAACATTTTAAAAAATGATATACTTTGATAAAGTAGTGGTGATACGATGGCTAAGAAAAAGATGACAAAAACAGCCAAAAGACGTTTGACAGTATTAACCCCAATCGTTATTTTAGCGATTGGGTATTGTGCGTTTACGTTAGTTACGACAGTAGTATCACTTTATAATTTGCACAATGAAGAAGCTTCTTTGACACAGAAACTTGATGATTTAAAAGGTGAGTCTAAAGAACTAAAAAATGAAATAAACAAGTTGCAGGACAAAGATTATGTGGCTAGATATGCTCGTGAAAACTATTTATATACTAAAGATGGGGAATATGTGATTAAAGCTCTTGATGAAGAAGAAAAGAAAACTGAAAAAAAATTTGAAATTAAAGATGATTATATTATTTATGGCGGTATAGTCATTATTGCCTTAATATTATTTTATATTATTATGAAAAGCCGCAAACGAAATAAGAAAAGCATGAAAAAGAAAAAGTGACTGGTTGTTAGTCACTTTTATAATTTGAAATCTTTGGTATCATCATCATTCATATCTTTTCCATCGAAGTATAATTTAGGTTTAAATTTGAAAAGTAGGGCAATAATATTAGTGGGGAAGGATTTTACTAATTTATTATAATCTGTAATGATATCGTTATAGTATTTTCTAAAAGCGACAATTTCGGCTTCGGATTCACTTAAAGAAATATCAATACGCGTAAAAACCTCACTTTTTTTTAATTCTGGGTATTCTTCTTTATATTTATTGAATTCTTTAATACCCTCGTAAAGCTGTCTATCTAATTCAAAGTTGGATAGTTTGCGAGATCTTAGCTTGATAATTGGGGTAAAAATATCTCCTTCGATTTTTGTATTGGCTTTAATAATATCAATAGCTTTGTTTAATAAGTCAAATCTAGTTCTTAAAGTAGAATCGATGTTGGCTTCGGCCTCGTTAATTCGAATAATATATCCTTGAAAATTATTATAACTGCCAGCAATTAAAATACCTAATAGAAATATAATAAAAAAACTTGCTAATAAAATGATTAATATAGTCATATTACCACCTATCATTCATTATAGCAAATATCTTTATCTATTTCAATTATTTGGGTAAAATTCTGGGCTGGAAATAATTCTTTCATTTGATTTGATATAATTGACATAAATCATTAAAATTAAATACCATTCGCCTGTTGTTGGATCGCTTAAAATTAAGTGGTCACGTCCTGATTGTTCAATGATTCCCTTGAAAACTTTATCGCGCCATTCAGTAGAATCTGGGTAAGAGGCATATACTTCAACTTGTTTTCCTCTATTTAGCCTCAATATGTTTTCAATGTATGATTGTTCAAATACTGTGTCGGGAAAATTTTGTTGAATTTCTTGGTTAGGTACAGCAGTATTGTTGTTATATAATGGTGTACCTGGAAAAGCATTTTGGTTTACAAAATTGTTATTCATATTATCATCCTTTCTATAAAAATATATTTAATAAAAAGGTGAAATATGATATAATTATTATTATAAAGGGGTGATATGATGAAAGTATCAATCGGCGTGTCAGCTAGACACGTTCATTTAACTAGAGAGACTTATGTCAAGTTATTTGGCGATGATTATTTAGAAAAATTAAGAGATTTAGATCAACCTGGGCAATTTGCCACTATGAGTGTATTAACACTCCAAAATGATGATTATGAAATTCCCAATGTTCGAATTTTAGGACCATTTAGAGATTATAATCAAGTAGAAGTCTCACGTACGGATTGTCACCAATTGCATTTAACAACTGAAGTTCGAACATCAGGAGATATTAAAGGCACTACAGGGATTACTTTGGTTGGGCCGGTAGGAAAAGTTAAATTGAAAGAAGGACTGATTTTAGCTAATAGACATATTCATATGTTACCTAGTGATGTGGAAAAATATGGCCTTCAAGGTGTTAAAACGGTATGTGTAAAAGTTGATGGCGAAAAAGGTGGCATCATGAAAAATGTTTATTTAAAAGTGTTGGATGAAGCGGCTTTACGTTTACATTTGGATACTGATGATGCGAATGCCTTTGACTTAAAAGACGATGATGAAGTTGAAGTATTTATAGAAAGGGAAAATTAATGAAATTAAAAGATAAGGTAGCTGTAGTTACTGGCGGGGCTATGGGAAATGGCCTTGGTATTAGTAAAGTATTTTTAAAAGAAGGGGCCATTGTTGCGATTTTAGATTTTTCGGATAAATTAGCAGATACTATTAAGGTTTTACAGGGTGAAGGTTATAATGTCTTTGGATATAATGTGGATATTCGTGACGTTTCTAAAGTTAATGGAGCAATCAAAGATATTAATGAGCGATTAGGACATATTGATATAGTGGTGAACAATGCCGGTGTTTGCCGTTTGGAGACATTTTTAGATATGTCTGATGAACTTCGTGATTTTCATTTTGATATTAATATTAAAGGAACATGGAATGTTACTAAGGCAGCTATTCCTTATATGAATGGTGGTTCGATTATTAATTTATCTAGTGTAACTGGTCCGATGGTAGCTGATAGTGGTGAAGTCGCTTATGCTACGACTAAAGCAGCCTTGATTGGTTTTACTAAGGGATTGGCCGCGGAATTAGTGGATAAAAATATTCGGGTAAATGCGATTATGCCAGGGTATATTATGACTCCAATGGTTGAAGGTATGGCCAAAGAAAGCAATGCAGAAAATCCAGATAGTGTGGTTAATGGTATTGCTGCAGGTATTCCGATGAAAAGGCTTGGAACAATAGAGGAATTAGGTAATTTGGCAGCGTTTTTAGCTAGTGATGAATCTAGTTATATAACAGGTCAAGGCATTGTTATCGATGGCGGCTCAACTTTACCAGAGACGATGACAATGGGAGTTTAAACCACTTAGGTGGTTTTTTTCTTTGACTAATTATGATTAATTTGTTAGAATAAATGCTAAAAGCAGGTGATATGATGGATAAAGCGTTAGAAAATATGGATTTGGTAACAATTATAAATGAGATGTTTTTAGGCTATATTGAAAGAAAGAATACAGGTCAGCTTTATAATGCTGATAGGGATATTCCTAAGAGGTTAATTGGATTATATTATAAGCTAGATCCCGAAGATAGAAAATTAGATGAAATAACTTCTAATTTTATTAATCATTATATTGAATGTGAATCAATTTTGGAAAACACACATGCTCGTTATGAGAAAAGAGGACTTAGAGCAATGTATGATTATATTCATTCTGACGACAGTGATTATCGTTTTGATATATATACTTTATTAGAATTACATCGGAAACTTTTTTCTAAAGCTCCATATCCAGAAGTTGGTGGGTTAATAAGAAATGCGGATGCACATTTAGATGGTGTGGCAATTGATTTAGTGCCTTATTATGAAATTAGAATGCAATTAAATAATTTGGATGATGAGCTTTTTCAAATACTTCAGCTTAGTAAAGAACTAATTGAAGATAATAGCAAAATTTTTGATTATATTGAAAGGTGTGTTAAACTTAAGTGTAAATTAATAAAAATCCATCCATTTTTTGATGGCAATGGAAGAAGTGTGCGGGGGTTTATTAATAAATTATTTTTAAAGGCTGGACTTCCTTCTATTTATATTACAGCTGATGAGAATAGTCAGTACAAAGAAGCTATGAGTAAAGCGATTGGTGAAGAGGAAGATTATAGTTCTATTCTTCAATTTTATTATTATAAAATTTGTGATTCTATATTTGAATTAGATATTAAACCGCGTATTTATGGTGAAGAGCCGTTTGTTGAAAATATGCTTATATTTATAAATGAACAAAGGGAACGGATTGAAGCATCAGGTTTTAATGATTATGATTGGAACCATATGATTTGTCGGCAATTAGCAATGTATTTGGGGAAACAAGGAGTTAATTGTGATATTTATACGACTAGTCAATTAGATGATGAAATTTATTCTCATAATTTTATTGTGATTTATTATAAAGAAAAAGGCGTTGATAAACGTTTGTTGATGGATCCTATGTTTAGTTCGATGTTTAAAGGGCATGAAATTGTTATTGGTGATAAAAGTACCAAATATTTATATGATAATTTAATGAGTCAAGGTATATCAACAGTGACACATATTTATCAGTATATTAGTTTGTTTAGCGGCTTATCTATTAGTAATGATAGATCAATAGTTTTAAGGCCTGATTTTCAAAAATCAATTACATTGTATAAACGTGATTAAAATAATAAACTCCAAAGAAATAATCTTTGGAGTTTATTATTCTTCAGCTTTTATAGTAGGAATGACATCATCTAAAGTATATTTATTACTAGTCGGTTCAGTTCCTTTAATGTAATATAATATTTTGG
>CALVRF010000005.1 GCA_944358495.1 uncultured Bacilli bacterium | reverse complement strand
GTTAGTATATGGTATAATTTATTTGTTCAAAAAATTTAGGGGTTTGGTGTAATGGTAACATACGGGTCTCCAAAACCCTTGCTGGGAGTTCGATTCTCTCAACCCCTGCCATGAGAAAATACCGGTTTTTCCTTTATATTTCAAGGAAGAACCGTTTTTTATATAATGAAAAAGAGCTGTTTTATTCAGAACGTTTCTCTTGGATAATTGGCTCTTTTTTGTCTTGACATGCATCCGCAACTTTTCTGAATGTTTATTTGCTGAGTTCTAATTTTAATAATTTTTTTGCATTCACATCTGCATTCATTTTCTTTTCTTTCACTTTTGTTTTTAGAAACTTTTCTCTTTCTTTTACGATACCTAACTATTCTTGGCAAATCGACATTTTTACAAGAAGATATCCTTTTTCTTGATAATAATATAAAGTTCTTTCAGTAATATTAAATTCAGGATGATCTAAAACAATCATATAAAATGAATGGCCTTTATCAACTTCTTCTTTGATTATTTTGTCCATTTTCCTGAACTCATCATTTTCAAAGTCGATACCAGTTCTAGCTTCAACTAAAGTTTTGCGGTAATCATTATTGGCATCTTCTGCATAATAGAAATAACGATTTTTCTTACATTTATTTTTTTAAGGACAACCATTACAAACAAAAGGTGCTTTGCCAGTTTTAGTACATTTAGTATTAAAATTATTAAAACGATTTCCTTTAACTAAAATTCTT
Organism: uncultured Bacilli bacterium; assembly: GCA_944358495.1. Lineage (GTDB taxonomy): Bacteria > Bacillota_I > Bacilli_A > RF39 > UBA660 > Coprosoma. The sequence goes on along the minus strand of CALVRF010000005.1, from coordinate 28,413 downwards.
CCAGTTAGAATTTCTCTAGAAATAGTAGTATGGGGTTTTCCTAACATTTTTCCAATCTTTCTCAAGCTAGTGTTTTCATTAAGATTACTTTCTATAAGTATCCTTTGACTTAGATTTAAGTGTTTTCCCATTTTCAAAAACTCCTTTCAGTATGGGTAAAACAGCGATTTATATTATATATTTTTTTTGATATTATACAAATTTGATAATTAAAACACTAAATACGCCATTACTATTTTGATTGGTGCATTTAAAAATTCATTTGAGTTCTTTATTTAATACTCCGCCCCAGTTTTTGACATTAGGAGGGGTGGGCGGGTATAATAAAACCATAGTATACTTGTTAGGCTGTCGGATAGGATATAAATAATTTCACTAAAATTTTTCATTTATCTTTTGCCTTAAACGTAGCGGAAGGAATGATATTTAATATGAATAAAGGGTTTACTTTGGCAGAGCTATTGGGAGTTATAGTGGTTATAAGTTTACTTTTATTATTAATAATTCCCGCTATAATAAATGGAGTAAGTTCACGGGAAGATGACGTTGAACTTATACAAAACGAAATTATCTTTGAAGCGGTTTCTCAGTATTTAGACCGTGATAAAGAAACTTATTCTAATGTATCAGGAAATATTTATTGTGTAAGTATTGGTGATTTATTAGAAACCGGCCTTTTAGCTAATCCAGTTAAAAATGTTGTTGAAGATAAAGAGTTTGACAGTCAAGATACAATTTCGGTAAAAATAACCAATGAAGGAGTTAGAGAGTATTCTTTTGATAGTGAATGTGTACCACGAAGTCCCAAGGATATCATTATAGAAGTTAAGCCTAGTAATTCTCAATGGTCACAATCTAAAATTGTTAAAGTGGTTTATCCTGATTTTGAAGGGACTAATCAATATGATAATGGTAATGGTTGGCAAAGTGTTAGTAATGATACATTTGAACTAACATATAATAAAGATGGAGTAATTAAAGCGCAAACCATAGATGTTAATGGGAACGTTTTAGTTCAGAATACAAAAAAAGTGGAAAAAATTGATACCGCATTACCTTCAGTGATTAAATTATCCAAAAGAGGGTGGAATAATAATGCACAGCAACAAGTAGATATTACAATGACAGATACTAAAAGTGGGGTGGCAGCTTATTATATTGGTAAAACTGATAAAGCGCCTAGTACCACTTCTGATAAATGGATTAAATTTGAATTGTCACCATATGGGGGAATTGGTACGGTCAGTGAATTTTTATCATTAGGTAAACATTATCTTTTTGTTATAGACCGTGCTGGTAATATATTGCAATATGTTGGTGAGGGGACTGATGAAAATGGAGCTATATCTATTGAAGATAACACACCACCAACCTGTGAATTAAAGCCTTCGGGTACTTTCGGTACTAATCAATGGTATACTAGTGATGTTAAAATCACTTTAAATAAAAATGATACGGAAAGCGGTATTGATAGTTATGGTTTAGTTAGTTCCGGCAATCCAACATACAATAAAAAAGATACAATAACCCATAAGGAAAATACTGCGGGAATAACTTATTATGGTTATGTTAGAGATAAGGCTGGTAATACTTCTGATTGCTCACTATTCATTAAACGCGATGCCGATGGACCGGTATATCAAAGTGGAGGAAATGTAACTACTGGAAAAGTTACCGAGGCAAAATTTACCGATTCACCTAGTGGAATCTCTAATATTCAATATTTATTTAGTACTTCAAGTAGTACACCAAATGCCAATAACAGCGGTTGGAGTTCTTCAAAAACAGGAACTACTGCTTGTGGTAACAAAATCACTGTTTTTGCGAAAGCTACAGATAATGCGGGCAATTACACGATAAGAAATTTAGGTCAATATAATACAGGCTCTTGTGTAAGCGCTAGTGTGGTAAACAATGATGTACTAATTTGTCCTGACAACCAAGAAAAAGTAAGCTGGTCAACATGTACAAAATTATATAACAATTACATAAAGGTTTCTGGTGTTTGGGCTAGCGGAACAACTGTAGGATTCAATATTAAACTCCACATGAATGATTATGCCGTAAGTTATCAGGTTAATGCCAAGTTAAACCTTTGTGTAGCTAAAGCCGGCACATCATCATGTTTCTACAAAATAGCTTCATGGACCCAAAAGTATAATTGGGCACCAGTCGGAAAAGTATTCTATAATGAAAATATTACACTCAATATTTCAAGTTGGCCAGCTGGGGAATATAAAATTATCACTACCGGAGGTTCTAGGGGCAAATTTGTCTTTACTAAAAATCAACAAATAAGTATCTTTAGAGTCAATAGATAAAATTCTAATTTTATAATAAAATAAAAGCTTATCTCATGGTAAGCTTTTATTCAGCGTGTCGGCAAAGAACAGCAGCTTGAAAATTAGTACTCACAATAGTACTAGTTTTTCATGTTATAGCAAAAAAGACTAAAACCAAAGTCTATAATAAAATAAAAGGGGTGAAATATGTTATTTGGTAAAAAAGCAAATTATAAAGGCAACAAATTCTAATTATTTATTTTAGCAGAGCCGACGAAAATTATTCAGTGGGTTATATTGAAATGGGGCATATCGAAGTTATAGCTGAATATATAAAGGAATTAACTGGTGCTGATACATTTAAAATAGAACCTAAAGTTCCATATTTCAAAGATTACAACACCTGTATTGAAAAAGCTAAAGAAAGGTAAGAAAATCATAATGCTCCAATTATGAAGTGATTTATATAGGAAGTCCAGTTTATTGGAGTGATATGCCCGAAGAATTAGTGATGGCCTTAAACAAAGTAGATTTTACAGGGAAAGTCATTATACCATTTGTGACTCATGAAGGCTCAGGCCTTGCGAATATACCAAGGCAAATTAAAAATATATGCCAAGGTGGGGAAGTAATTGATGAATTTGTCATTCGTGGTGCTTTTGTGCATCAAACTAAAAATAGAGGTGAAGAATGGTTATAAAATTTAAGCTCATAATAGATAATAAGGTTTTTCATGCTAATATAGTCGGTGAGGTTACTTCTACTTAAAAAACAATAAAGAGAAAATTGATATTTTATTAGGACTAGATGATTAAAAGCAAATCAATCAGATTCAACGATTGATTTTTTGTTTTCACCCCTTGTAGTTATTAGGTTTATACCAAATGGTAAGTATCTTACAAAAAAGTGCAGATTTCCCAAATATCATGTTTTATCATATAATTAAAGTGTCAAAGACAAAGACGTCTATCTTTGAAAACATAGAAGGAGAAATGAAAAAAACGAAAAATGAATTTAAATAAAGGCTATGTCTTAGTTTATGACATTAATAATATAAAACTTCATAATTACAATACTAATGATGCCATTGTCGATCAAGTAATTATTTTAGAAAAAAATAACAAATTAGCCATCATTGAATCACCCGCATTTTATGATAATAAAAAAGAATTAGAACAATATATAAATTTATTAAATGCGAAAATAGATGGAGTTTTACTTTCATATCATATGGGTGGAGGAACATTTCTTAAAAATAGTAAAAAATATGCCACTCATAAAGCTGATGAATATGGATATCATAGCGGCGAAAAAGATTTAATTGATAACTTTACCAAAGTATTTAGAACACCTTTCGATAAAAACATCTACAAGATTACTGATTATATTGCTGAAGGAAGTATAACCCTAGCAGATATTAAATTAAATATTATTCCAATCATGCCAATTGAATGCCCTGAAGGAAAACTATACCCATTTTCACTTATAAGAGGATTTTCCGTTGGCCTAGGTCTTTGAATGATAAATTTCAAACTTTGATTAAATAAGGTAATTATTAATAAATTAAGCGTTATCATTATTTTTGTTTTATAATCTTTAATAAAGACTAGTAATAAAATAGTTATAATAATTATTCCGTAAAAACCTCCAAACCATGTTATCACTTTCATAATTGGAGTCCAAAAATCACTAATGATATATTCTAAAATAAATTGATAACCAGCAATGTCCATTTGTAATATTTTAAACTCAAATATATCCTCTACTAAGCCTATAAAAATAAGCAAACAAATAAACAAAATTATCCATGTAAATTTTTCTTTATGTCTTTTAATTACGTCTGCCATCTTTAACCCTTTTTTTATAAAAAATATATATACCAATAATAAACAAGATAGCTAATACTATCACTACCACATGTGTATAAGTATCAAAAACCGTTAAAATTTTTGTCCAGTTTTTACCAACCACTGATCCTAAACAAATCAAAACAAAATTCCAGATTACGGAACCACAAGCCGTATATAATAAAAATTTTTTCATCGGCATTTCACTCATTCCCGCCGGAATCGAAATCAAACTTCTTAAAATTGGAACAAAGCGACAAAAGAACACTGTTTTATATCCTTTAGTATCAAACCATAAATCAGCTTTATCAATGTCTTCGTTTTTTAAATGGGTGATTTTTCCAATCTTACCCCCAATTATCTTTTTAAGCCTTTTTTTGTTGAAAATTTTCCCAATATAATATAAAGCAATAGCACCAACAATAGATCCTAAAGTCGCAGCAATCGTCATAATTCCAACATTTAAACTAGTCTTGGTAGTCATAAATCCCCCAAATAATAAAATTACTTCTGATGGAATAGGTGGAAAAACATTTTCAATAGCAATCATTAAAAAAACCCCAAAATAACCAAATTGATTCATCACATCTAATATTATATCTTGCATCACACATCACTCCTTTAATTATTTTTTTTGATAAACAAATTTTTTGTAAATTAAATAAATAAAAACTCCTAAATATATTTTAAAAAATAATCAACTATTAGTAAAGTCTATTACTTAAATTATCATAACTAACTTTAATTATCCATATATTATACTGGTGATATAATGTATAACTTAAAAGATGCTTATTATATAGCGTCAGTATTAGGAATTACTTTTGATAAATTTACGCCCGAAGAATTTTTAACCGGCATTAATCTAGAATTAGAACATGGAACTATTAGTCCTAAAACCAATATAACTAATGATAATTTATTAACCACATCTAAAATAGCACTAGCCCATCTAAATGAATTTCCTAACTATTATAATAAGGATTATGGTATTCAAAAATTTGAAGAATTTCTTAAAACAAAAAAACATAGTGAATAATCAAACACTATGTTTTTATATTAGCTAGTCATTATTGTGAACGGATCTGCAGAAGTTCCTGTTCCACTTAAGATGATATCTGATGAGAGATAGAGAACTGGTCGGATTCCACCCAAATCAGCAAGATAAGCATGATTAATATCAAACCATCCTGTGTTTTCAAGAACAACAGCAGCCCAAACACCATATGAGCGTTCACGTGATTCTTGTGCAAAAGCATTAATAAGCCAATATCCTGTTTCATTTGGTAATTCTAAAAGGTAATTTAAATTGCGATCATGATTGCTATACTGTTCAGTGGCCGAAGTACAAGACGGAGATATACTGGCCTTTAATAAGTCGCTAACACTAGCTAAACCAACATAGCCATTCCATTGGTACATTTTTTCTCCGGCAATATTTTTTTCGACACTATCATTTTTATTTTCATCTAAGTATTCAACCGCTCCTATATCATAGTTATGACTACTTACTTGTTGTCTAGCTTCTTCTGTTAAACTATTGTAATATGTTGTATTCAAGTACTCTTTTATACTTGAATCCTCAGTTACAGTTCCGTAATATTGATTATCTGGAGTTTTAAATGTGCCATCTATACTTGCAAATACACCACACCCTAATTGAGAACTAATACAATATGTGTTTTTTTCAGCCGTACGATGATTTTTCTCATCGTAAGCCATAGTTGTATATCCTTCATTTTGTGGTAATAATTCACTTCTAATTATTTTATATGTTCCATCTATTTCTTTAGCAATTATTCTCCATAATTCATCATTAAATTCAATATAATTATTGTCAATAACTTTGGAAAATGTCTCGAAAAAAAGTAAACATTAGCGGGAAAATTTATTCCAATTTCCTTTTGACAAGCAGAAATATTTTTATTTATAATAAGTCGTTTTCTTCGCAGTTTTTCAAAAAGTGAAAAACTACAAAGAAACTCCCAAAAGGTACAAAATATTTCTTTACTTGTTAAAAGTTTTCTCGGCATAAAGTTTCCCTAAGCATATACATAATTGGTATGTGCTTTTTTTAATTGTTTTTTAAAATATTCTATTTTCCATGGATGAGTCATTGGAGGAATGTATTTTTTCTTTTCTTTAACCTCAATAACTTCATCAAATTCTTTAGAAAATCTTTCATTTCTTGACAATTCCTTTAATTCAAAAACTTGTTCATCAATTGTAACTAATAGGTCACCATTATAGGCTTTAATAACTAAACATTCGGTTTTTGGTAGGAAACATTTTAATTTGCCATCTTGGTATGGCTGGTAGTATTGATTTTGATATTTAATAGAGTTACCATTGTCTATTTTTCTAGGGGTTAGAATCGCTAAAGTATAGTTAATCTTTTCTTCACTAGGTGATGTTTCAAATACTGATTCAAACTTTCTATAATCCATGGCAAATCTCTTGTTAAAATAAGGTACAAAAACATCTAAAAGATATTTGTTTGCTTCTTCAATAGTTGTAATTCCATTTAATTTTAGTTCGTTAACTAGTCTGCCTTGGAAAGTGCCATTTGTTCTTTCGATTAATCCTTTTGCTTGAGAGACAGAGGTAGTTTCAAGATCCACACCTAATTGCTTACAAGCATAACCATATTGAGTTAAAACATCCTTATCAGAAGTACGTTTATCGGGATTCAGAGACATATAATTAAATACAGTTCTATTATCGGTTAAAAACTTATAAGGGATACCATAATTAGTAAGAATTTGATAGAAAACATGATAATAACCATTTAATGTTTCTTGCTTATCAAAATAGGCTCCCACAATAGTAGATGTGGCTTTATCAATGGCGAGATGAAGACATGATTTACTTTCACCAAACCATGCATGAATAGAGCCATCTTGTTCAATAACTTCACCAAAATATTTAGGTTTTTCACCTCTCGGGTGAGAATCTTCTAAAGCAATTTCATGATTTACTATAGATTCTATTTGCTCATTACTCATGGCAAGATTAATTTTCTTTTCATTAAGTAGTTTCTGCTTTGCAAATTTTCGCTTAGTTTTTTTATGAGCTTTAGGAGATAAAATACTTTTTTAGTTAAAGTTTTGTAAATAAAATCATAAGAAACAGCAATATTTTCGTCCTTTTTTAGAAATTCTTTAAAATGAAAGAAATTCCAGTCTTGATATTTGTTTCTATAAAGTAGTATAATATCTTCGGAGATTGAGTTATCAAAAGCGTTAATTGGCTTACGAGTTCTATTTCCGTGGACGAAGCCCGCTTTACCTTTCTCCTTATATTTGATAATAAGACGGTCAATTTGTCTTCTAGATAGACCGAGTTTTTTACAAGCTCGATTTTTATTACCATTATGGTCCACTAGTTCTTTAATAACTTCATTTTTTAATTGTTCATTCATTCTTAATTCAACCTTTCTCATTTATGTCACCTCAGCGACATATAATATTATTATTGAGACATTTTTGCAAGTTAACACTTAAGACATTATCACAAATTAATCATACACTCTATCCAGTTTGCAGGTTTTCCATATATAAAAACTTTTGAGGATTTTGATTTTTCTTTTCAACCATCACTAAATAAAGAAGAAATATTAGATTTTAAAAATTTAAGATTTATCGAAAAACATGAAAATATTTTGTTTGTAGGTAGTCCCGGGGTTGGAAAAACTCATTTAGCTATATCTATAGGTCTAGAAAATGCCAAGACCTATAAAAGCACTTATTTTATTAATTGTAATGATTTGATTAGTGCATTAAAAAAAGCACTATCACAAAACAGATTAAATGATAAGTTAAAAACATTATCTAAATATAAATTATTGATAATAGATGAAGTTGGTTATTTACCTATTGATATTGAGGGAGCCAATTTATTATTTCAATTAATAAATAAAAGATATGAAAAACATTCGACAATAATAACCACCAATAAGGCTTTTTCCAAATGGGGAGAGTTGTTTGGAGATACAATGATAGCTAATGGATCGGCTATAATAAATTAGACAAAAAAAAGGAGATGATTAAATGGAATATGAAGTAAGATACTATTTTCCTACATCTAAATTGGAAACTATAATTAAAAAAATAAAAAAACTTCCAGATCTAACTATGAGGAGCCGTTGTTATGAAAAAACCATGCAGTATGACCATCCAAATGCTGAAATGAGCTTTTATTCTAAAAAAATTGATGGAAGATTTAGAGTTAGAATCACCAAAAATGATGTTTTTTCTAAATGTAAAATTAGCTGGAAAAGAAGAATCCCGGACACTAAAACTACGGATGTAAATAAAGAAGAAGAAATAGAATTAACGATAAAATATGATGAATATGATAACTTAATGTTTTTAATAGATAATGTATTAAAAATGAAACTTATAGAAAGTTATGAAAGATACCGAACCGTTTTTACTAATGATGAAATTGAAATAGCCGTTGATGAATACCCTTTTGGTATGGCTTTAGAAATTGAAAATAAAAGTACTGACAAAAATCCCCAAGAAGTAGTTAGAAAATGGGTGCGAATTTTAGAATTAGATATTAATAAGGCCTACCGTCTATCTTGGGATGATAAATATTCACAGCTGTGTAAAAGTCAAAATATTAAGCAATTAAATCACGTAACTTTTGATAAACCCATGCCACAAGTCAAAGAATAAGAGGAGTAATAAAACTATGACTACTTTAAATAAAGAATTAATATATCAAGTTTTAGCCATTGTCCAAGAAATTCCTTTTGGCAAAGTCGCAACTTATGGACAAATAGCCCAGTTATCTGGTCATCCTAAAAATGCTCGATTGGTCGGAAAAATTTTAAAAATGGCTGATTTATTTGGAAGTTATCCGTGTCATCGGGTAGTAAATTCAAATGGTCGTCCAGCACCTCATTTTCTTAATCAAAAAGATTTATTAAAACAAGAAGGCTTAACTTTTAAATCTAATGGTCATGTTGACTTATCTCAATATCAGTGGAAAACAAAATAAACACCAAGTGGCGTTTATTTTGTATGTGCGCCGTGCATGGCATATCGCTAGGTGGTGAAAGTCCACTACACGCGTAGGTATCAACGAAGTGTTAGGGAAGCACAACGCATCAATCGTGAGGTTGGGGCTAAAGGAAGTGTGAAACAAAATCGTGGGCCAACGAACAGGAACTTAAAAGGCTATGTAGACGGACAAGGTTGCATAACAAACTAAAGTCCAAAAGATACCCGTAACTCTGCAGAAGTAATTTAAGTGGCTAAACGAGGAAAGTGATATGTCTTACCACGGGAGATCTTACGAACGAATAAGTACAAAACTTTTCATATAAGGATTGTTAAAGTCGGTCGAAAAAGGTTTATCGTAAGAAGTCAGCCGAAGTCATAGTACTAGTAAGTTACTAGGAAGGACTGAACAATTTATAGTGTTTCGAACACTAAAATCAATAAAGTGAAAAGTCAGAATGATAATACGTAAGGAAAGTTGGCGTATCCAAGTAATAACCTTATAAAAGATGATTCGCTTTATTATGAAATTAGAAAGGAAGAAACGAGTATGGAATTACTAGAGAAAATCTTAGATAACAACAATCTCTATAGAGCCTATGAACAAGTCTATAAAAACAAAGGAGCTAGTGGAGTTGATGGTGTTACTGTAGAAGAATTAGGAGTGTATTTATTTCAACATAAAGAAGAAATCAAAGAACAAATAAGAAAGTTAAAATACAAGCCTAATCCAGTAAGAAGAGTTGAAATACCAAAAGAAAATGGTAAAATGAGAAAACTTGGAATCCCAACAGTAGTAGATAGAGTAATCCAACAAGCAATCGTGCAAGTAATCACTCCATTGTTCGAGCCACAGTTTAGTGAAACTAGCTATGGTTTTAGACCAAGAAGAAGTTGTGAAATGGCTGTCATAAAAGCGCTAGAATACTTTAATGATGGTTACGACTGGGTAGTAGATATAGACTTGCAAGCATTCTTTGATAATGTAAATCAAGATAAATTAATAGGCATAATAAGAAAAACTATCAAAGATGGGAGAGTTGTTTCATTAATCAGAAAATATCTAGTAAGTGGTGTCATGATAAATGGAGTAGTACAACCTACCAAAGTTGGTACACCGCAAGGAGGTAATTTAAGTCCCTTATTATCTAATATTATGTTAAACGAATTAGATAAAGAATTAGAGAAAAGAGGACTTCGCTTCGTTAGGTATGCAGATGATAGTCTAATCTTAGTGAAAAGCGAAAAAGCTGCAAATCGTGTAATGCAATCAGTCACTAGATATATTGAAAAGAAACTTGGACTTATTGTCAATGCCGAAAAAAGCAAAATTGCAAGACCAAGAGAAATTAAGTATCTAGGATTTGGATTTTATAATAGGAAAGGTCTTTGGAGACCAAAACCACATGTAAAATCCGTACAAAAGTTTAAAGCAAAGCTAAAGGATATCACTAGTCGAAGTAATGCGATGTCTATTGATGGAAAAATCGAAAAGCTTAACCAGGTCATAAGAGGTTGGATAAACTACTTTAGAATAGCAGATATGAAAACTCTTATGCAAGGAATAGGAGAACATCTAAGACATAGACTACGAATGTGTATTTGGAAATATTGGAAGAAACCAAGAACTAAATACAAGGCATTAAGAAAACTTGGTATTTCAGAACATAATGTTCATATGGTAGCAAATACCAGAAGAGGATATTACTGGGTAGCAAGTACAGTGGTACTACATATAGCAATTTCTAATGAACGGTTAAAACAAAAAGGTCTAGTGTTTCCACTAGACCATTACCAAAAAGTCCATACTGTAATATAAATTGAACCGCCGTATACGAGAACCGTACGTACGGTGGTGTGAGAGGGGCAAAATAATTTAACTATTATTTTCCTCTACTTGATTTCCAATGTATTCGCTTTTCCCAAATCCCAAGACTAAAGTGAAAATAAATGGTAAGAAAATTAAACCAACTCCAAATAGTCCGCTTCTTCCGAAGACTGTAGCCAAGCGATACATCATAACCAGTAGCATAATGATATTAACAATTGGAATGAATAGCAACAAAAATAACCATCCATTACCTAAAGTAATTTTAGCTAAAATGTATTGGTTATAAAATGGAATGATTGCTCCCCATCCAGGCTCTCCAGCTTTTTTGTAGATCTTCCATAAGCCGATAATATATAGAACCATCAAAGCTAAGGTTACGACTAATATTGGCATTAAAGCTTCCATATTAAATTCATCCAAAGTATAGCTATATGATCCCTCGTAATACATCTCCTTACTCCTTTCTAATTTTATTATACTAAAAAACAAAATAAAGATAAAGAACTTAACTTAAGTTTTTCTTTAATCATATTTTCTGATATAATATAAAGCAAGGGAGGAATACTATGAATACATTTAAAACTATTGTTGCGGTAATTTTAACTGCTATAGCCGCTATAATGCTATATGTTTTATTTTTGTTAAGTAATGTTAGTTCATTCTTTAGTACCGAAAACATCGAGAAAACTGCTTCTAACATCGATGTTGCCCACGAAATTAATAAAATCAGAAATAGTACGGCCACTGCCGGTCAAAAAGAAGAAATAGCCGATATCATCAATACCGCCTATGAAGAAGCTGAAAGTCATGGCATTTCAACAAAGCTAGTTGATGAAATATTTAACTCAAATGAAGTCAAAGAATTTTTAGGCCAGGCTATTGGAACCACTACCGACTATGTTATTAATGGTAAAGAAGGTAAGACTTTAACTAGTGAAGACTTTAACAAATTAGTCGATGACAATATTGATAAATGGATTGATAATAGTGATATAGATATCAGCGACACCAAAAAAGAAGTCTTAGTTATTAGGTTAAAAAGTGCTAGTGCTGGAATAATTGACAATTTACCAAATCAAACAACTATCGATAGTAAAATTGATCAAAATATGATCAAAGATATTCAGTTCATCTTTAGTAGCGAAGTTAAAACCGCTTTAGTTATTATTACTTTAGTTAGCCTAATCATCGTCATTTTCTTAAAGAAAAACGAAAAACGATTCTTATCATACATGGCATCAGCCCCACTAATTGCTGGAGTTATGACCGTTGCGACTAGTTTTATTATGACGGATATTATTACCTTAGCACTAAATGAATACAATTTGTCATTTATGGTTACTTCATTCAGTTCATCATTTTCACATAATATTTTAATAACCGGCCTAGTTTCCATTATTGTATCTATTGTTCTATTTATTATTTACGGTTTAATTTATAAAAAAAGCACCAAACGTGCTTAGGAATCCTTAACCAGGATTCTTTTTTAATTTGCCTTTAATAAATGCAATTATAATTGGTAGTAAGGATAAGAAGATAATCGCTATAATAATTAAACTAAAATGATCCGCAACTACCGGAATGTTACCAAAGAAAAATCCAAGGGACAAGAATAAAGATACCCAAATAATTCCACCTAAAGCATTAAAAGTAATAAATTTTTTATATTGTAATTTCCCCATTCCGACAACGAAAGGAACAATCGTACGAATAATTGGCATGAATCTAGCAATGAACACTGCTGCACTTCCATATTTGGCAATTAAAGCATCCGCTTTATCCAAATTTTCCTTCTTAATAATTGTAAACTTTTTATTATTTAAAAGCCTCCGCCCAAAATGTTTACCAATTTCATAATTAATTGTATCACCCAATACCGCTGCAAAAATTAAAAGCATCAGCAAAAAAAAGAAATTAAGTTGACCAAGACCTGCAAATGTTCCGGCTGCAAAAATTAAAGAATCGCCAGGTAAAAATGGTAAAAACACTAAACCAGTCTCACAAAAAATAATTAAAAATAAAATTAAATATACTAAAGCCCCATATTCATTAATAAATTGGCCAATATATTCATCACAGTGTAATATAAAATCCACAATAACCATAATATCCTCCTATAAGCCATTTCATTATACCACACGGATGGTAATATTCGCAACCAAATTCAAAAAAACTAGCTTTAAATATTTAGTTCGTGATATAATATAATTAATTGGGGGAACACGTATGTTAAAAAAACATTTTCTTTTATTATTAATTCAACCATTAATCTTATTTTTGCTAGGCTTTATTATCATCTTTGCTAGTAGTCACGTTTTATATTCATTAAAAACCGCTATTGCCTTTTTGTTTTTATTGAATGGCTTAGCTAGCTTATTTAATTTTTTTACTCTTAAAGAATACCAAGATAATAGCTTTATCAACTTAACTATGGGATGTACTAATTTATGGTTTGCTTTATTTAGTCTTATTAATTATCAAGATTTTATATCTTGTTTGCCAGCATTTATTTCTATTTATACTCTATTTATTGGAATTAACTTTTTAATAAAATATTATACTAATCAAAAAGATAAAATATATTTAATTTATGCCTTTATTTCTTTAGCATTTATTCTTTTCTTAATGTGGACACCATTTGAACTTGCCACAATTTACATAAAACTTTCCGGCTTTTACTTTATTAGTTTATCCCTGTATTTACTAATAAATGATGTATTAAAGCTTATATCTAAAACTAGTAATAATTAGTAAAGTGAGGGAAATATATGAAACAAAGTCATAAAGAAATCAATGAAGAAGTAATTACTGCAAATTTATTATATTATGGTCGCATGATCTATGAAGATCTAGAAGAATTATTACAATTAGAAAATACCAATTTAAGCAATAGCAAAGAATATCAAATAATTATAGATCGCCTAACCATTCATTTATCCAAAGAGCAGCAATTACTAGATGAACTAGGTAAACATATCGACGCTACAGAGAATGTTAGTTTGCGTTTGACAACATACAGCGCTTTAGCGCTTAGTAATCAGGATTATAAAGAAGTTAAAATTGCTGACCGCATAAATGACGAATTAACGTCTAAAATTAATCAATTTTATGAAAAATTTTTTGGCATTGATGATGACATGCCGCAAATAGTTGAAAATTCAATAGTTAATCAGCTATTTAGAAAATACATAATTTATTTACAAAATAAACTTACTCAAGAAACTGATGTAAGAAAAAGGGAAGATCTCAAACGTAGGCAATTTGAGCATGCTTTTTTAATAAAAACGATTGGTGATGAAATGCACTTAGTAAAATATAATCCTGAAAATTTATTAATTCTAAGTGATGACGACCTAGCTAAATCATTAAATTTATCATTAGACCAATTTCAAGAATTTCAGCAACAAGTATTATTTCAATATGCCCAAAGTTTGATTTATCAACTTGTTTATGAAAATGATGTTGATTCTCTTACTGAAGAAGACCAGGCTGAATATGAAGACAGTTTTAGAAAACTGGATTTCTTTTTGGGGAACCTTGAATCAACGAGATTTAATGACTTAATTGATTTAATTGACTATTATGAGACTGAAAAAGATATGAATCCGGAAGTTTTGCAAAGAGTAAAGCAAATTTTAACTTTCCATTTAAAAACAAGAGATGATATAAAGATTATCCATGAGAAAAATGAGCCATGTGAATCTATTGATTACGAAGCCTTTGATACTTTAGTTAGTCTTATTAATATAGAAGAACATATCTTTGATATATTTATGGAATTTTCGCATTTGAATTTCCATACGGATCATGTCCGAATAAATGATTTGTTAGCCAAACTTGAACATTATATTGTTTTTGAAGAAAAACTGGCTAATAAACTAGTTATCAACAAGTCAGAAAGGCAGTTAGAAGCCTTATATAAACTAATAGAAGATTTACTATATTTCCGTTTAGCTAAATACCAAGAGAATCCTCGAACAGCATCTTTAATTACTAGTAGACTAACAACCATTATTCCTGATGTTTTTGGTTTTGTGCAAGAGCCGGCCATCCCTTTAAAAAGTTATAATCGAATTATTCAAAATCATATGTTACAAACTATTGCTCAATTTAGCCATTTCATTGATAATTTACCAAACGATAAAATCAAACAAATTTCCAAACAAATATTATATGAAGAATTTTTTGCCGAAGAAAACTTAACCAAAGATTTTATTGCTGCTAGTGGACAGCCCTCTATGTTATTACTTATTGATAATCCTTTATCGGCTCAATTAACTGGATATAAAGAAATGGAATATGCTTACGATAAGGATATTGTATTGTATAACCTTGCTCAATCCATTTTAGATGAATTACCGATTATCAGTTTGGATATTCCTAGCGAATGGGAAAGCAGAGCTCATATAGATGCTTACTTTAAATTTAAATTATATCAACTACAAAATATCTTTGCAAATATTAGTGATGAACATTCATATGACCTTTTATCAGACTTTGAAAACGCAACAAAACAGAGTTCTGAAATTCTTAAAATAAAACCAAAAGTAACTAAAAAATTAAGGCGTCAATTACTTAAAGCTTATAAAAATTATTAAATAAGCTTTTTTTAGGGCTTTGCTTTGTAAAAAAACAAAAATTTTATAACATAATAACTGCCGCAAAATTAAAAAAAGTCAAATTAAGAGAATATCATAATAAGGAGAATATAATTGGCAATATTAAAAGATAAGCTTTAAAATATTATGTAAGTTCCTTAATAGAAGAGACAGTAATAAGAACTATCTTTAATCCCCAAAATATTATTTGATTAGATTTTGCAACAAAATATGAATTATAATGCAAAAATCGAAAACCATATAAAAATAAATATAAAAAGAATGAAAGGATTAGAGTAAAGTTAAATAAGCTTAGATAAAATTTGTTTTGCTTTTGTTCTTATATAATCATATTTATGGTATAATGAATACTAGTAAGGAGGTTAAAGATGCATACTGTCAAAGTTTTATTTTCTAAAACACCTCAAAAAGATAAAAAAACATTAGTTTTTCATGGCATTTCTCCTTTTATTGAGTGGTTTTGTAATAATGATATGCCAAATATTAATATTAATAGTGATTTAACCAATATTACTAAATCAGAAATTCAAAATTTATGTCAATTTTTAACATTTTCTAAGCAAATTAAAATGCAAATCGAACAAGCCAATAAATATTATAATATCAAGTATTTAAAAGAAAATAGCCTAGAACTTCAAGAGGCTTTAAATGAACTAATTCGGGTTAACAGTGGTGGGAAATCCTTAAGAGCCTCTTTAATTGCTTTAGGTTATCTTTCTGGTAAGGCTCAAGACCAATCCTATTTACCTCTTGCTGTCGCTTTTGAACTTTTTCAGACCTCAATTTTAATCCATGATGACATTATTGATAATGCTAGTATGCGTAGAGGCCAAAGCACTATTCCAGAGTCTTATAATCAAAAATACCATAATCCAAAGACCACTAATCAAAATTTTCTAATGAAAAAGCATAACTTTGCTAATTCCATGGGGCTTTGCATTGGGGATTTAGGTTTTTATATTGCAAATGAAATAATCACAACTGCTTATCAAGATAATCCTCATCTTGCTCAAATCTTATCTTATTATAACCAAATAATCATTAAAACTTGTAAAGGTGAAATGCTTGATATTATTTTACCATTTAAAGAAGAATATTTTATGAAAGACCCAAATTTAGAAGTAAAAATTTTTCAAATTTATCAATTGAAAACAGCTTGGTATTCGGTAATTGGACCATTTTGTTTAGGGCTTATCTTAAATGGTGAAAAAGAAGAAAATATTAAAGTTATGGAAAATATTCTTTTAGACTTAGGTGTAGCTTTTCAAATTAAGGATGATTTATTAGGTATATATGGCAATGAAGAAAACATAGGTAAATCAACCAATTCTGATATCGAGGAATATAAACAAACCATACTTTATGCTTATACCATGACTACTGAATATAAAAATGAACTACTAAAATATTATGGTACAGAAATGAATAGTCAAAAAAATGAAAAAGTCAAAGAAATTTTTATTAATTCTGGTGCCAAACAATATGCCGAAACCAAAATGAGTGAATTATTTAAAAATAGTCAGCAAAAATTATCACAAATTCAGTTTATTAGTGATAAATATAAATCTTTATTAGCCGGATTTATAACTTATTTAAAAAATCGAGAAAAGTAGGTGATAGTTTGAAAAAAATCTTTTTTCTTTTAGCGTTTGCCCTTTTACTTACTGGTTGTGATAGTAAAGTAATAACTGTTATGAATCCTAATGGTGACTCTAAAACTTATCAGTTTTTTATAAATGCGGATTATAACCCTGAAATTTACACATTAAAATTAAAAAATGATGAAACTGATATAACAATTATTAATGACCAAGATAGAAATTATTATCGTTTAAAAACCCAAAGTGGCATTACGGAAGTAATTGAAAAAAATAGCATAAAATATACTATCAGTAAAGCTACTAAAACTTACACTGAAGAGCCAATTACCCTTTTAGATAATTATGGTCTTGGTTATTTGCCCGCCGACATGGAAGTATTAAAAACCCAAAGTTATAAAACCGGTACAAAATGGCATGGACTAACGAGATATACCTTTGAAGAATATGATTATGACGGTGGGACCACTACCTATTATTTCAAAGGTAATGAATTAAAATATATCGAAAATAAAACCGCTTTAGAAGAAAACACTGTAGAATTTATAAGCATCAATAATAAAATAGATGATACAAAATTTGATTTACCCAATAATTATCAAGCTATTACCTATTAACTGCTAAAAAGCAGTTTTTATTTGTGAAGAAAAAAACCATTGTGAACATATTTTTTCTCATCGACCACAATAAATGCTTTCTCATCAATAACCCGAATTAAACTAAGTAGCTTTTTGTAATGCTTGTCCGTTGTTTCTAGAATAAGCATGTTTTTAATTCCATCTTTACCTTTAGCTTCAACTACCGAAACGCCAAAACCCTTATTTCTTAAAAAATCTGCCATTTCGTCACTAGTTGTAATAATTTGCATCGTAATTGGCGTTTTGATAAAGTAATTAGTGACATAAGCCCCAATAATAGTACCGGCTGCAAAGCCCAAAGAGTAAAAAATAGCAATCCAAATACTAGTATAATCAGTGCTTAAAGCCTCTTGGACAATGACAAACCATACCAAAACTTCAAAGAAGCCAATAAAACCAGCTAAAAGATTTCGACCTTTTATTAAAACAATGGTTCTAAAAGTCCCTAAAGAAACATCTAATATTCTAGCAAAAAATATTTTTAGACAAAGTAAAATCATGTTTTCACCTCGTTATTATTATGTAGAAAAAGGGCGAAAATATTTACAAAAAAATCCAAATATGTTAGTATTTAAATAAGGTGATAAAATGAAAAAGATAAAAATATTTTTATTAGTGGCAGTTTTATTTTTGGTCACATTTCCAGTAGAGGCTAAAGAAATTGACCATTTTATAGCGACAGTTGATAACGATGTGGTGTTAGAAGACACCTATAATTCTTCTGTGGCTACTGCTGGTGACAGCGTAGAACTTAATGGTAAAGTTAATGGAATTTCACTCGTCGCTGGTAATAAAGTAACTTTCGATGGTACTAGTGATTACGGTATGATTGTCGGCAACTCTGTCAATATTAATGGAACAATTAATAATGACTTATTTTTGGCTGGTAATATTGTCACTTTCGATAAAAATTCTAGATTACAAAGAGATGCCGTAATTGTGGCCTCTGACGTTGAGATTAATGGTGAAATTAATCGCAATATCAGTATCTATGCTTCCAAAGTTACTTTTCAAGATGTTACAATAAAAGGCAATGTTAAAATTTATGGAACTAATATAACTGTCAGTAAAAATACTGTCATCGAAGGTAATTTATCTTATCCAGAAGATGCTGTTTATAAAGCCGAAGATGGTGCTACTATTGGCAATATCATTAAAACTGAACCTATTCAAAATGAAGATGATGAGAACTTCTTCGCAACTGTATCCGCTAAAATTTGGTCTTTCCTTTCATTAATTGTTGTATTTGCCGTTATTAGTTTGTTGTTTCCAAAAGTATTTAATAAAATTAATGATAAATTTGAAAAAATGGAACTCGGTGAAGTTATCGAAGTGTTTACTAAAGGTTTAGTAGCTATTATTTTAATTCCGGTCATTGTAGTATTATTATGTTGTTTAATGATTGGTATCCCATTAGGTATTATTATGATTTTGTTATATGGTATTGCTATTTACTTAACTACAATTTTTACTGCCTATTTATTGGGGTATAAAATATGGCAAAAAGTATTCAACAAAGACATTAATATGTTAGCACTAGGACTTATCGGTTTATTTATCTTATTTATTCTAAGTCTAATTCCAGGAGTTAGAACTTTAGTATCGATTCTAACTACTTTAATTGGTCTAGGTCTTATTGTCGACATTATTAAACAAAAAAAAGAATAGAAGCAAAAAAACTTCTATTTTTTATATACATTTTTTATGTTTGTTCTACCCAAAATATAATCTGTTGATGTTTGATAATAATCAGCTAACAAACATAATTTATCGATTGGAATAAGTCTAATTCCTAATTCATATTTAGAATATTGTTGTTGCGTCGTTTTTAAAAGCTTCGCCACCTCAGCTTGGGTCAAATCGTGGTCTTCCCGTAAATCTTTAAGCCTATGAACATTCATAAAATCACCTAAATCGATTTTCTCATACATGCAAAAGGATGTGTTGACACAACGTCCAAATAGATGTAAAATATAAACATAATAATAAATGTAGGAGAATATCACTATGCGAAGACGAAGAAGAAATAAACGAAATACTAAAATATTTGTTGGTATAACCCTTTGTCTATTATTAGTTATGACAATTGGTTATGCTGCTTTTCAAACTAATTTAAATATAACCGCTAAAGGCAATATTAAAGATTATAATGCAGCCTGGCAATTAGAAAAGAATATAGTAAGTTCTGGTGATGGATTATATATTGATACTTATGAAAATAATAGATATATTTATCGTGGCCAAAATCCTAATAATTATATTGAATTTAATGGTGAACTTTGGCGAATAATTGCCATTGAACCTGATGACACTTTAAAAATAATTAAAAAAGAAAGTATTGGAGTTATTCCATGGGATACCAATAGTAGTGAGAACGGAAGAAATAATTCCAACAATACTTATTGCCAAATTAGTTCTGGATATTATAATGGATGTAATGCTTGGGCGGCTGTTAGTGGAAATTTTATTAACGGTAATTATAGCGGAACAGTAACGCAAGATGCCTCTTTAAATACTTACTTAAATAATGATTATTATAATAGCCTTGGTGAAGATAAAGAATATATCATAAGCCATATTTTTTATACCGGACCAACCGCTGGTAATGATTCACCAATTAATGAGGAATATGAGTTAGAAAAAAGCCGAACTTGGAATGGAAAAATAGGCCTAATGAATACCACAGATTTTTTAAAGGCCAGCACCAACAGTAATTGTATAACAATTTCCTTATCCCGTAGTGCTAGTGCACCTTGTACATTGGAAAATGGTAATTATTTAGACGAAAATAAATACGAAACATGGACTATTAATTCATATGGTGGTACCAACATCACATATCCTACATCAGGAATTAGAACGGTAAGCGCTTACTTTACTCATGAGACCGATGGGTTAATTCAAGGTGGAGTTAGTGGTAGCTATGCCATATCAAGTTCATACTTAGTAAGGCCTGTGGTTTTTCTAAAATCCAATATCAAATTAATGGGTGATGGAACCGAGAGCAATCCGTATAAAATAATCTAAACAAATAATAAAAGAAAACATAATTATCTAAAGCTTAAGCTTGAAAATAATTGTGTTTTTTAGTATAAAGGTTATTTTAAAATAAAATTAAAAGCCTTTTTCCAATTACATAATTAATAAAACAACATATAATAAAGGGAAGGAGGGGGCAATATGTATACAATTTATGAAGTGAAAAGTGGGGATACTTTAGAAAGCGTTGCTAATAATTTAGGCATTACTCCCGATGTTCTAGCCACATTAAATGGTTTAAATGTGACTGATACATTAACACCAAACACTTATATAGTAGTGCCAAGTGGTAATTCCATGTTTAATAGGTATACCATTCAAAAGGGTGATACTATTTACGAGATAGCTAGAAAGTATAATGTAAATTCTGTACAATTAGCTAAATTAAATGGCTTAAAAGAAGGAGAATATATTTATCCTGGTGATGCCATATATGTTCCAAAACAAAACACTGGCTTTTATATAACTAATGATGGTGATACCTTAAATTATGTTACTAATACACTTCAAATAAGCGCTAATAGCTTAGCTAATCAAAATCCTACAATTTACTTATTAGAAGACCAATTAATAGTTTATAAGAAATAACTTCTTATAAATCTTTTTTTTTATAAAAAAATGTTATATAATTAATAATGGTGATAGTATGAAAAAATTATTAATGTTAATTGTTATTGTTATAGGTGCATTATGTCTAACCGCTTGTGGTGGAAATAAAACCTATGATGAAATAAGTTATGAAAAATTAAATACCATGTTAGAAAATAAAGAAGATTTTATTTTATTTATTGGTGCTGAAAGCTGTAGTGCTTGCGCGACTTACCGCGTTACCATTAATAAAGTTATCGAGGAATATGGAATTGATGTAAAATATTTGGACATCGACAAATTAAGTGACGAAGAATATAGTGATTTGCTAGCTAATTTCTATTTCACTGGCACACCAACCACGGTTTTTGTTGAAAATGGAAAAGAAAAAGACACTAATGAACGTATAGAAGGCAGCCAAAAATTTAGTCGTGTAGTTGAAAAATTACAAGAAAACGGATATATAAAGGAGAAATAATATGCAAGGAAATTATTTAAACCCCAATGAGTACCCAATAATTACTAATTACTGTGAAGATCTAACAGCCAAACAATATATTACCAATCCTGCCATTGCTAGAGAAGATGAAATAAAAAAGACTATGTTAGTTCTTTTGACCCCCGAAAAGTCTGCTTTGCTAATTGGTAAACCCGGAATTGGTAAAACCGCTATTGTTGAGGGAATTGCTTATAAAATTCAAAGAGGCGACGTGCCTAATGCTCTTCAAGGTTATAAAATTTTAAAAATAAATTCATCTTCAATGTTAGGAACCATGACAGTAAATGGCAAAGCTGAATCAGTAACCAATTTATTAGTAAATGAATTAAAAAGAGCTCCTAAAACTATTTTATTCATCGATGAAGTTCATACTCTAATTGGTGGCAGTAATGATGGCCCTATGGATTTGGCTAACATTTTAAAGCCGGCTTTAGATCGTGGTGATATTAAAGCTATTGGGGCCACGACTACTATTGAATATGAAACTTATATTATTAAAGACCGCGCCTTTTTAAGACGTTTTGATCGTATTGATGTGGCTGAACCAAGTCATGAAGCTACTGTTCAAATTCTTTTAGGAACCATTCCGAAAATTGAATATAAAACGGGAATTAAAATGTTGCCAAACAGCTATTTAACAAAAGAACTTATGGACTCTATTGTGACGGCGACTTCTGAATTTAAAAGAGTATATGGTATTTCTGCCATGTATCCCGATGTTTCTTTATCCGTTTTATCCGGTGCCTTTTCTAATGCCCTATTTGAAAATAGGCAAATCGTTGGCATCTTAGATGTTTATATGGCTATCCGTAATAGCAAACGTATATACCCAGATAGTCGCGTCAAAGAATGTCAGGCATTTAGAGAAAAATTTAAACGGGTATGCGAAGAAGAAAATATTCTTTTGCCTGATGTCAAGCTTGAAGACATTGATAATGATATTGATTTATAAAAATGTCGAAAAAAGACCCAATGTTTAGTTTGAAAAAGCCAGCTGAATATGTTAAAATAAAATAGAATGGAGGGCTATGTAATGGAAAAACAAATCCGAACCAAAAACTACATAATTTTAGTAGTTCTTATCATAGTCACAGTCCTAGCAGTTTTTTATGCTAGAAGCTGGTATATTACTACTAAAGAATATTATGCTGTAAATTCTATAATGTTAGATACCGTAAGCGAAATTCAGCCTAACGAATTAGCTAATTATACTTTAGAAAATCCTAAATTCACATTATATGTATCATCAGGCCAAAATAGTAATATTAAAGAATTTGAAGAACAATTTCAAAAAAACATTATCGACCAAAATTTAAGTAGCTCTATCATTTATTTAAATGCTGATAATATTAGTCAAGCAGATTTAACAAAAGAACTTCAAAGTTATGCTGAAAATGATCAGGTAAAAAAGAGAATAAATACTGCAAGTGCTGTATCAATGTACATCTTCGATAATGGGAAAATCACTAACGCCATTATCAATGCTCAGCAATCATCGCCAGAGCAGATAAATGTTTTATTAAAAAAATATGGAGTGATAGATAATGCTTAATGTAGTTTTATATGCACCCGAAATTCCTCAAAATACGGGTAATATTATGCGTACATGTGCAGCAACTAATACAAAATTACATCTGATTGAACCATTAGGCTTTAGTCTCGATGAAAAAGCTATTAAAAGAAGTGGCGCTAATTATATAAATAAATGTGATTATACAGTTTATGAAAATTTTAATGAATTTGAGGCTAAAAATCCTGGAAAATATTATTTTTTAACTAGATATGGACATAAACCTCATTCTTCGTTTGATTATTCTGATACAACTCAAAATATTTATCTGATTTTCGGACGAGAAAGTACAGGGATTCCTAAAGAATTACTAAAAAACCACTTGGATACCTGTTTAAGAATACCTATGACTGATAAAGTTCGGGCACTTAATTTATCGAACTGTGTAGCTATTATGGTCTATGAAGTTTTAAGGCAACAAGATTATAACGATTTATTACGCGATGAACCATTTAAAGGCAAAGATTATTTAGAAAAATAAAGGAGGGGCAAAATGACATTTTTAACCAATTGGGTATTTTGGGCTATTTTAGGAGTGATAATTGTTTTAATGGCAATTGTTGGTTATTTGGCTGAAGGTACTGACTTATTAAAGAAAAAAGATAAAAAAGTAAAAAAAGAAAAAGTAACTGAAATAACTACACCTACAAATCCCGCACCCGCTCAGCCAAGCGCTTGGACTGGTGAAGTAAAAAAAGAAGATGAGCATCAAGAACAAGTGTATACGGTGCCAAGTATTAATGATTGGTCAACCATTCCTACTGTTAATGAAACGGTAAATGCCACACCAAATATAGAATCTCGGACTTTGTCGCAAAATATGCCATTTTCTAATATGAATCCTAACAGTATAACACCCAATATCCAGCCAGAACAATCATCAAACTTAGTTTCGGAATTAAATGCGGAAGGACATGAGAGTTTAACGGATAATGCCGTAAATAAGCAGCCATCAGTTATTACACCGTCAGTACCGTCTACGCAAGATTTTAGTCCAGTTAAAGATAATTTAATTAATAATATAAATAATAATCAAAACAATGTATCTTTAAATACTGCTATGCCCTCAGTTCCAGAGCCGGCAGTTAATTCTGTAACTACTCAAAATACTGATGCCTTAAGTACTCAGCCAACTACTGAAAAACTAGAAAATCAAGTGACACAACCTACCGGGTTAAATACAAGTTCAAGTGTTTTAAGCACTCAGCCTGTTGGTACTTCTGTACCATTAAATAGTACTTCCGGCACAGAAAAAAATAATTCTCAATCAGCCGATAGTATTTGGAAATAGCAACACCAAGTTGCTTTTTAAATTCTAAAAACCTAGCAAAAACAAACCATTATTAAACTTCGTATTTTGAAAATATAAAAATCTTGTTAAATATATAACTAAATATGATATAATTAGTATAGCGAAAATTTGGAGGTATGTTAATGACAGTAGATTCAATATTAGAACTTGCCAGAAAATTATTAGATGTCCTATTAGTATGGGGACTACTATATTTTGTTTTAAAAAGCTTAAGAAAAAATGTTAAAATGATTTTGCTCTTTAAAGGAATTTTGATTATAGTTATTGTCAAAATTTTATCTGATTTATTAGATTTAGTTACTATTGGCTATTTAATAGATTATGTTATCGAGTGGGCTCCATTAGCACTTATCGTTATTTTTCAGCCGGAAATTAGAGATGCCCTAGAACAATTAGGGCGCACTAAATTGCTTGGACGTCACAAAACACTATCTTTAAGTGAACGTGAAAAAACCATCAATGAAATAGCTGGAGCTATAGAAGCTTTGAGAAAACAAAAAATGGGAGCTTTAATTGTTCTGGAAAGAGACGTTAGTTTAGACAATTATATCAACCATGCTCAAAAGATTTATGCTAAAGTCAGCAATCCATTATTAACAGCAATTTTCTTTGTTAATAATCCGCTTCACGATGGTGGCGTGATTATCCAAGGTGATCAAATTGCTTGTGCTAATGCAGTTTTTCCAACTAGTGATAATGTTAGCATTAGTAAAAGATTAGGAACTAGGCATCGTGCCGCTCTTGGCATATCTGAACGTTCTGATTGTTTAGCTATTGTATTATCTGAAGAAACTGGTCGCATTTCTTTAGCTAATTCTGGACAATTATTATATAACCTTTCCTTAGATGAATTAAAAATTCGCCTATCTGAAGGGCTCACACCATCTAAAAAGGTACTTGTAGAAGACGAGGAGGTGAATTCTCGTGAAGAAAACTAAGAAAAAAGGGTTGTTTAAAAAATTTGGTGCATTTTTAGATAAACGAATAGTCACACCAATTACTAGACTGATTGTTAAAATCGCCAAAGGCTTCGAAAACTCAGAAAAGTTTATTGAAAATTGGTTATCCAAACAAAACACATTGTTATTTATTTCTCTTATTGTTGCTATTATTGTTTTTGTAGTTATTGACCAAAAAATAATTGTTTTTACCAACCAAACCGCTGAAGTACTTAAAGACCAAACTGTCGATGTTACATACAATGAAGAAGCTTATGTTATTGAAGGCTTACCGGACACTGTCGATATAACTTTAATGGGAAGTCGATCTGATTTGTTTATTGCTAAGCAGTCGACCACCTCTAAAGTAACAGTTGATTTAACTGGGTTGAAGCCAGGAACACATAAAGTCAATGTTGAGTATAGTCAACCACTAAGCTCTATCGAATATAGTGTTAATCCATCTATTGCCACCGTCAATATTTATCCTAAAGTTTCAGAGACCAAAACTTTAACTACTGATATTTTAAATCAAGATAATTTAGATCAAACTTTGGTTATAGATAGTGTTACCCCAGATACTGATCAAGTTGTTATCAAAGGTACTGACGATGAAAATGCTGTAAATAGTTTAACTAAGGTGGCTACGGTAAAAGCTTTGGTGGATGTTGATAACTTAACCACCCAAGAAGAAGGAACGACAACTATTACTGATGTTCCATTAAAAGCTTATGACAAAGATGGTAATATTCTTGATGTCGAAATCGTTCCTTCTAAAATCAATGTTGATGTTGATATTAGTTCACCAAGCAAACAAGTACCAATTAGAGTTATTCCTGAAGGCGAGCTTGGTTTTGGAAAAGCTATAAGTTCAATAAGTATGAGTGAATCTAATGTTACAGTATATGGAACAAAAGACGCCTTAGATGAATTAGAATATATTCCTTTAAGAGTCGATGTTACTGGACTTCGTGAAGATCGCGAATATAAGCTTGACCTTACTAAGCCAAAAGGTATAAGATCAATGTCATTAACTAATGTGACGCTGAAGTTTACATTGGGAGAATCAACTGATAAAGATATTGAAAATGTAAACATTGATGTTCGCAACCTTGACGACAACTATAGTGTTCAAGGTTTGAGCCAGGATGATATCCAAGTAACCGTTAATGTTAAGGGAGTTAATTCAGTTCTTTCAAGCTTAACTGCTGAAGATATCACGGCTTATATTGATCTTAAAGATTACGGCCCGGGAGAATATGAAATTCCAGTTGAAGTGGAAGGAACTGATTCTAGAGTTCAATATGTTTCGATGACGAAAAAAGTAAAAATTAGGATTGTGGAAAAATAACTGCTAAGAGCAGTTTTTTTCTTGACAATGACGACTAAAATGTATATTATTAAAATATAAAGAATAGGAGGGAAATATGGAATTTTTGAAAGAAATAAAATCATCATTGTTAATAATGTCAGGATTTTATATTGTTGTAGGACTAGTTATGTTATTAGCTCCCGCTTTTGTTAGTAATTCTATTTGTTATTTAATTGGAGCTATATGCTTAATAATTGGCGGTTTAGCCATATATACCTATATTGGATCCGAAGTTTATGGCTCGCTAGGGGCAGCTGTTCTGATTATTGCCATCTTATTTATCGGCCTTGGTTTATTTATTGTTTTAAATCCAGAGTGGTTTGCTTCATTTATTCCAATGATTATGGGTGTTATTCTAGTGATTGATGCTTTTGCTAAAATGCAATCATCACTTAGATTGAAAAAATATGAATATAGCAAATGGTGGTATGTGCTAGTGATAGCCTTAATTTTATTTGTCCTAGGCATTTTACTTCTATTTAATCCATTTGAATCATTAACCTTATTTATTAGAGTATTAGGCGGATTTTTAATTATTGATGGATTATCTAACTTGCTAACTGTAACTAGTTATTCAAAAATAGAAAAAGCTATCAAAAAATGATAACTTTTTTTATTCATTTTCAATGTGATTGAATAAAATACCAATATTAATTAATCCTGTAATACCCACTAAAGTGTATATGATTCTAGATATCGTTCCAGCACCAAAAATAGTTTCAACAAGATTAAAATCAAGTATTCCAATTAATCCCCAGTTGATTGCCCCAATAATAGTAATTACTAAACATATTTTTTGCAAAGTTTCCATAATACACTCCTTCCTAGTTATATTTCTATTATTCGCCAAAAAAACCAAATTATTCATTCATAATTAAAATTTTCATCCATATAATTAAATGAAATTGAAAGATGGGTGAAAAAATGAAAAAAATATGCTTAATGTTGTGTGCTTGCTTATTTTTGGCCGGATGTGGCAATTATAGTAGTGAAGATGCTTTAAAAGATTTTGAAAAGAAAGTAGAAGATACCAAAGGCTATAATCTTACTGGTGAACTAGAAATTAGTAATAATGATGACATTTATAAATATGATGTCGAAGCTTCTTATGCTAAAGATGATAAGTTTAGAGTGTCACTAAAAAACAAAACAAATAATCACGAACAAATTATTTTGAAAAACAGTGACGGCGTCTATGTTATGACACACAAAAGTACACAACTTTTATAAAATATTAAGTTTGAGGTTATATCAATTAAAAAAGTATCTTA
>CALVRF010000004.1 GCA_944358495.1 uncultured Bacilli bacterium | reverse complement strand
ATTTTATATTTAGACTCTGGTGAATATTTTCAAGTTATAGAGTAAAACGTTTTATAGCGTTTTTTCTTTTTTGGGAGTTTTTGGAAGAGACTTTTAGTCTATATGATGATTTTGCTTAAGTTTTAAAGTTTTTTTGAGCATTTTCTTTTCATTTTGCAAAAAATATAGTATAATTAGGATAATACTGTAGGAGATGGTGGTAATGGAGCATGTGTACGCGAGTATTGATATTGGCAGCGATACAATTAAAATAGTTGTATGTGAGTTATACAAAAATCATTTAAATTTACTTGCAGCGACATCTTCACCAGCTTTGGGTATTAAAAAGGGTTTGATTACTGATCCTGAAAAAGCCCAAGAGTCTATAACTTCAGCTTTTAAGGAAGTGGAAGAGATGCTGGGAATTAGAATAAAGAAAGTTATTGCTTCAGTGCCGAGTTATTTTGCCGAATATAAAATTATGAAAGGTTATGCGAATGTTAGTGGTGACATTATTGAAGCTCGTGATATGAGTCAGGCTTTTAAAGATGGAATTATTCATACTTTATCATCTAATCAAGAGTTTGTAAATTTTGTGCCGATTGATTTTCAAATTAATGATAAAACCGTTATGCAAGATCCGAAAGGGTTTCCTGGTCAAAAACTTATGGCTAGAGCGATGATGGTATCAGTACCTAAAAAAAATGTATATTCGGTAGCTAGTATATTGGAGAGTATAGGAATCGAACTAGTCGATATCTCTGTTGGTAGTATTGGTGATATTAATTGTTTTAGGACAAAAGATATCCAAGATAAAATAGGGGCAGTTATTAATATTGGCAGTGAAACTACGATGGTTAATTTATACAATAAGGGTATTCCCGTTAATACAAAGATTGTTAATATGGGAGGAAAAGATATCGATAAAGATATTGCTTATATGTATAGAGTTGATATTTCAGAGGCAAAGAAAATAAAAGAAAAATTTGCTTTTGCTCATCGTAAGAATGCGAATGTTAATGATATATATGAAGCGGTTAATTTAAGTGGTGAAAGGGTTAAAATTAATCAGCTTGAGGTCTCAGAGGTTGTAATGTCTAGAGTAGAAGAAATTCTTTCTTTAGCAAAAAATGAGCTTAATCTCTTAACAAATAGACCAATTCAGTATATAATAGTAACTGGTGGCGTTAGTAATGCTCTTAATTTTGAATATACACTTGCTAGTGTTTTTGGAAATTCAGCTTGGGTTGGGAACATTAAATTAATAGGTGTTCGAAACAATAAATATAGTACAGCTTTAGGCAACATTATTTATTTTATTGGTACGCTTAAGTTAAAAGGGCAAGATTATACGATGCTTAGTAAAGATGATATGGAAGTGTTATCATCTCCTGATAAAAATTTCACTTACACTTCAAATGATTCGATGCTTGGTAAAGTATTTGGATACTTTTTTGGCGATTAATAGGAGGAATATGTAATGTTTGGATTAGAAATGGATCAATTAGCAAAAATAAAAGTAATAGGAATAGGTGGCGGAGGGTGTAATGCCGTTAACCGAATGATAGAATCAGGAGTACAAGCTGTAGAATTTATAGTAGCTAATACTGATTCACAAGTATTAAATAATTCTTTAGCGGAAAATAAAATACAAATTGGTGAAAAGTTAACCAATGGATTAGGTGCTGGGGCTAATCCACAAATTGGTAAAGAAGCCGCTTTAGAGTCTAAAGATGAAATTGAAGAAGCAATTAAGGATGCCGACATGGTATTTATTACTTGTGGTATGGGTGGTGGAACTGGAACTGGTGCGGCTCCAGTTGTTGCTGATATTGCTCAAAGCTTAGGTGCACTTACTGTTGGTATTGTGACTAAACCTTTCTCGTTTGAAGGTAAAAAAAGAATGGAGCAAGCATTAGAAGGTATTAAAGAATTAAAAGAACATGTTGATACTTTAATTGTTGTCCCTAATGATAGATTAAGAGAAATTATCGATAAATCAACTCCGTTATTGGATTCATTTAAAGAAGTTGATAATGTATTAAGACGCGGTGTTCAATCTATTTCTGATTTGATTGCGGTAGCTGGACTTATCAATTTGGACTTTGCCGATGTTAAAGCTGTTATGGAAAAACGTGGAGATGCATTAATTGGTATTGGTGCTGGTGTTGGTGAAGATAGAGCTGTTGAGGCTGCGAATCAAGCGGTATTAAGCCCACTTCTTGAAACTAGTATTGATGGAGCTACTGATGCAATTATCAATGTTACCGGTGGACCTAATTTAACTTTATTTGAAGTTGAAGAAGCGGTTGAAGCTATTAGAAAATCGGCTAATACGGATATTAATACAATATTTGGAGCAGTTATTAACGAAAACTTTACTGATGAGATTATTGTTACTGTCATTGCTACTGGTTTTGACGATAAAGAAAAAGAAGCAGCAGCGCATGCGGCTAGTGACCAAATGACTACTCCACTTGATGTTACTGACGGTGATAATGATGATGTTATTCCAGCATTTTTAAGAAGAAGAGGAATCTAAGGATTTCTTTTTTTGTTATAAATTTGACTTTATTTTTAGCCTTGATATAATTGTTATATAAAGGATTTCTAAAAATGGGGGATGAAATCTATGGATTTTAATATAGTAAGAGAAATATGCAATTATTTGATTGCTAATATCAATGATGATATCAGTGCGGATGATATTGCTACTGAATTTCATTATAATAAATTTTATTTAATGAGAAAATTTAAAGAACATACGGGATTTACGCTAAATGAATTTATTAACGAATGCCGAATTTATAATAGTACAAATCCGTTGATATTTACGGATGATACGATTCTTAAAATTGCTTTAAATAATGGTTTTAATTCATTAGAATATTATTCGGAAAAGTTTAAAGAGGTTATTGGAACTTCACCTTTAAGATTTAGAAAAATATATACGGGGTTATTATATATCGCAGAAACGACAAAAGATCCTGAAGAATTAAAAGAGGTTAGAGCTAGTTTAGAAGCTTTAGAAGAATATCAGACATTTTTGAATAATATGGGAAATTCACCAGAGTATAGTAAAGAGGAGCCGACTATTTCAAGGCCTAAGATTAAAATAATTAAAACAAATTCTTCAAAGGCTGCCTAATAATTAGTTTATTAAAGTCAATATTGTTTAAAAAATATTGGCTTTTTTTTGTTAAAGTGAAAGTGTGGGAAATGTAAATTTTGATAGTAAGGAGAATTGTTATGACAAGATTAAAAGAAATTAAAAAAGAAAAAGATGAGTTATTTAAATATAAGATGATTATTGCTAAACTAAGGCAAATAAAATCTACTAAAGAAAATAAAGGGAATTCTAAGATTAAAAAACGTGAGGTGAAAGGCCATGAATACGGCACTTGACTTTGAAGAAGTTATTCGTCAGATTGATAATAGAATAGATGAGTTAGAAGCCCAAGATGATGAGCGTAAACTTGGAGAAGAAAAAGAAAAAAGTATTACTGAATCTATTAGTGAATTAAATAGTTTAATCGGTTTAAAGGAAGTAAAAATAGAAGTAAATAAACTAGTAAATTATTTAAAGTTTGTTAAAAAGTTGCAAAATAAGATTAATTTGGATAAAATCAATTTAAATATGATATTTAAAGGGAATCCAGGGACTGGTAAGACGACAGTGGCTAAAATAATGGCTGATATTCTTTACAATTTAGGTTATTTGTCAAATAATTTAATAATTGAGGCTACCCCGCAAGATTTTATTGCCGGTTATATTGGTCAAACGGCGATTAAAACTAGGAAGCTTTTAGATAAATACCAAGGTGGATTAATATTTGTCGATGAGGCTTATGGTTTTAATCATAATGCCGATGAAGACAATTTTGCGGATGAGGCACTAGCGGAAATTATGAAAGAAATGGAAAGCAAAAATACAGTTTTTATTTTCGCTGGTTATAGTAAAGAGATGGAGGCTTTTGTTAATTTAAATCCAGGGATCAAATCTAGGATAGGTTACGATATCGAGTTTGCCGATTATACGGAAGCTGAACTTATGGAAATATTTATGAAAAAGCTAGAAAAAGATGGCTTTACTGTAAGTACTGATGCATTACAAGCAATTCGAAATATTATAGGTAATAAAAGGGAAGAAAAGAACTTTGGTAATGGCCGAATGATAGATAATTTATATAATAAATTGTTAATTGAACATGCCACTATTACTTATGAGGAAGAAGAAATGACGAAATTGTTAACAATAACTGAGGAAGCTGTCATAAACCTTAATTTAAAACCACAAAGTAGGAAATATTTTGAATAACGAGTTACGATATATCGTAACTTTTTTTCGACAAAATTAGAAAATATACTGGGTTAAACTTATTATGGTGAAGCTTATGAAAAAGTATTTATTTCCTATAACGATTTCTTTGGGACTGGGAATTTTAATGGCTTATTTATTAATTAGTAGCTATGATAATGCTGAGGGGATAACTGTATCTAAAAATGCAGAAACGGTTTATTATATTCAAAGAGGAGTATATTCGACTAAGGAAAACATGGAAAATAATATGACTGATTTTGAACATTATATTTATAATGTCGAGAATAATATGTATTATACTTACATTGGAATGTCAAAAAATAAAAAAAATGCGGAGAAAATAAAGGAATTTTATAAAGAAAAAGGGTATGATACTTATATAAAGGAAAAAATTACGGACAATGAAAGTTTTTTGACTATCTTAGGTCAATACGATGAACTTTTATCGCAAACGGATGAGGGGGATACGATTTCAATAATTTGTAATCAGGTTTTAGCAAAATATGAGGAGTTGGTAAATGATGAATATTAAAATTAAGGAATTGCCGGTTAATGAAAGGCCAAGAGAAAGATTAATTAATAAAGGAGTTAGTAGTTTGAGTGATGAAGAACTTTTATCGATTGTTTTAAAAACGGGGACGAAAGAAGCCTCAGCTAAAGTATTGGCTAGTCAAATTTTAAAAGAAATTGGTTGTGTCCAAAATTTAAAACATGTTGGTTTTCATCGATTAACTAATATTAAGGGAATTGGGACAGCTAAGGCTTGTTTAATTTTAGCTATTCAAGAACTTAATCGCCGGATGAATATAAAACAAGAGAAGATTGTGAATGTACGAATAACCTCTCCAGAAGTGGTATATGATTATTATAGAAATATAGTAAATGAGTATCAGGAGTATTTTTATTGCTTATATTTAGATTCTGGAAAAAAAGTTTTGGCTGAAAAATTGTTATTTATGGGAACAGTGGATCGTAGTATGGTGCATCCTAGGGATATTTTTAAAGAAGCCTATATGTTGAATGCTGTTGCTTTTATATGTATACATAATCATCCAACTGGAGATGTGAGACCAAGTAGAGAGGATGACGTAGTAACGCGAAATTTAAAACAAATAGGTGAACTTATGGGGATAAAGCTAGTGGACCATGTTATTGTTAGTGAACATAAGTATTACAGTTTTTTAGAAAATGGTAAAATATAGTTGGTTTTCTTTTCGAAATGTATTATAATTTTAGATAGGTGGTTTTATGTATAAGAAAAAAGAGTTCGAGAAACGCTATCTGTTAATTATCGCTGTAGTAGTGATTGCTATTTTGTTAGTAGTATTGTCTGTGGCTTTAAAAAAAGACCGCGATTTAAGTGCCCCGGAGAAATTTATTAAAGATTGCGGAACTTTTATTATAGATATAGTATCGACACCAGTGAATTTTATTAAAGAACAAATTCGTGAGAGTGAAGATAAAAACAATGTTTATGAAAAATATAAAGAATTAAAAGAAAAAGAGGAAAGTTATGATAGCTTACAAGCTGAAAATGATAATTTAAAAGCAGAAGTTGAAAAGCTTAAGAAATCTTTAGAATTAAATACTGTACTTAGTGATAGTATATTTACTAATGCGACAGTTGTTAATCGAAATATTGATTATTGGTATGATGAAATTACAATCGATAAAGGTAGTAAAAGTGGTATAACTAAAGGAATGGCAGTTGTTAATAATAGCGGATTACTTGGCCAAATCACTAGTGTAAGTAATTATTATAGTACGGTTAAATTATTAGCTAATGAAAATATGAGCGATAAAATAAGTGTTAAAATTAGTGTTGGAGATCAATATGTGTATGGACTTATTTCCCAGTATAGCTCGAAAAATAATACTTATACTGTAGAGGGCATTAGTGAAAACATTGATATTCCTAAAGGAGCTGAAGTGGTAACGACAGGAATGGGTGATACTTTTCCTAGTGGTTTATTAGTTGGCCACGTTAAAAGGGTAACGACTGATAATTTTGATTTATCTAAGGTGGCGATTGTAGAAAGTTCGGTAGATTTTGATGACATTGATTATGTTTCAGTTCTAAAAAGGAAGGATAGTTAATGGTTCCAGCAGTTTTAATTATTTCCTTTATTTTAGATAGTATTGTATCGAACTTTATTTCTTTAGATAGTTTGTTTTTTCCACTTTTTACTTTAATGGCATTAATTATTATTTATCCTTATTTTAACAATAATAGACAAAAATACTTTGGTGTTTGTCTAGTAACAGGCATTTGTTATGATTTAATTTATTCTAATACCATTATTATTCATGGGATGTTATTTTTGCTTATTGGCTTTATTATTACACGTCTTAATTTAATTATTTCAAATAATTCTATAAATGTTGGTATTATGGCTATTGTTTGTATAGTGATTTATCGCTTTTTAGCTTACGGATTATTATTGATTACTGCTAGTACATCATTTGAATGGTTTAGTTTATTGAAAAGTATATATAGTTCGTTAATATTGAATATTTTTTATGTGATTTTAATATATATTATTACAGATAAGATTAGTAGAAAATTTAAAATTCATCGAACTAATTAATTTTTGACAAGAAGGGAAAAATGTGTTAATATTTTGTTATAAATCGTTGATGAAGGAATATTATTTAACCTCTCATATTTAGTGAACTTGGATAGTGAAAACAAGTTATGATGTTATTTAATTCCTACCTTCGGAGTGAAATGTAAACATTTCCGGTATTTGCCGTTATTTTAATTAAGTAAAGAAAGGATGGTACCGAGCTATTTGCTCTCCTTATGGTCCATTCTTTTTTTGTAGAAAAGGGAGGAGATTTTGATGAAATTAAGTAATAGTTTCTTTTATACGTTGAGAGATGACGTGAAAGACGAAGATTCAGTTAGTGGAAATTTATTGGTGCGAAGTGGGATGATTAAAAAGACTGCTAGTGGGATTTATATGTTTATGCCACTAGGTCTGAGAGTTAAACAAAAAGTTGAGGATATTATTCGTGAGGAGATGAATAAAGCTGGTGCTAATGAGGTGATTATGCCATCGTTAATCGCCGGAGAAATTTTTGAAAAATCTGGCCGTCGTCATGCTTTTGGTGATGATATGTTTAGTTTAAATGACCGTTATAATCGTGATTATATTTTAGGGCCAACGCATGAAGAACTTTTTGTGATGGCTGCTAAAGAAAAAATTAAATCTTATCGTGATATGCCTTTTAATTTATATCAAATCGGAAATAAATACCGTGATGAGGCGCGACCAAGATATGGCTTAATTAGAACTCGTGAGTTTACGATGAAAGATGCTTATAGTTTTGATGTTGATGAGAAACATACGGATCTTGCTTATGACAAAATGACAACGGCTTATCATAACAGTTTTGATAGGATGAACATTGATTACCGTGTAGTTAAAGCTGATACAGGAGCGATGGGTGGTAAATTATCAGAAGAATATCAAGCTGTGACCGAAATTGGCGAAGATATATTGGTGTTATGTGATAACTGTGCTTTTGCTTCGAATATCGAAATTGCTGAAGTGGATGGGGCGAAATTTATGGAGGAAAAACCTTTAGAAAAAGAATTAGTTCATACTCCTGGCGCACATAGTATTGAAGATATTGTCGACTTCCTCATGGTGTCTATTGATAAAACTGTTAAAACGTTGGTATGCAATGTCGATGGCGAGTTAATTATGGCTTTGGTTAAAGGAGATAGAGAGCTTAATGACACAAAGTTAAGAAAGTTACTAGAAGCTAAAGAAGTAGAAATGGCCACGGATGAAGAGCTAAAAACGATCACAGATGCGCATTTTGGTTCTTTAGGACCTATTGATATTGATGTAAAAATTGTGATTGATAATGAAGTTAGTTCGATGAGTAATTTTGTCGTTGGGGCAAATAAGACTGATTATCATTATATTAACGTTAATTTAACTGATTTTAAAGTGTTTAAAATAGGTGATATTATTAACACTAAAGAGGGAGATGTTTGCCCTAAATGTCACAAGGGTCATATTTATTTTAAAAAGGGTATTGAAATAGGTAACACATTTAAACTTGGAACTAAATATTCTGAAAGTTTAGGCCTTACTTATTTAGATGAAAATAATGAATCTAAGTTAGTAGATATGGGCTGCTACGGAATTGGAACAGCTAGATGTATAGCTGCGGTTATTGAGCAAAATCATGATGATAAAGGCATTATTTGGCCTATTTCAATCGCTCCTTTTACGGTTGGCATCGTCCTTATTAACGGTAAAGATGAAGTAATGAGTAAAGTAGCTAATGATTTGTATGATAAATTAAATAATATGGGTATCGATACCTTATTAGACGATCGTGATGAAAGGGTCGGAGTTAAATTTAATGATATGGATTTAATTGGTTTACCAATTAGAATTACGGTTGGCAAGAAAGCTAGTGATGGTATTATAGAATTTAAAACGCGTGATGGTAAAGTGGATACTGAATGTTCACTTGATGATGTGATTAAAAAAATAGAAATTGTAGCTAAAAAATGACATTAAATTTGGTGTCTTTTTTTTATACTGTAATTGGTGATGGTATGACTGTTTATGTTGATGGGGTATTATTTTTGAATTTAGCATTTGATTTTTTGCTTTTATTAACGACGGCAGTTGTTTTAAAAAGAAATGTTAAAATTTTTAATATTTTATTGGGGGCTTTTATTGGTAGTTTTAGTACTTTAGTATTATTTTTGAATATTACTTCACTTCAGCTTTTTATTATTAAGGTTTATCTTAGTATATTAATGGTATTATTTACTTTTTATTATAAAGATTTTAAATATTTTATAGTTAATTTGGGAACATTTTATTTGGTTAGTATTTTACTTGGTGGTTTTTTGTATTTTTTAAATATTGAATTTTCTTATAAGCATAATGGTTTAGCTTTTTATCACGATACCCCTAGTGTAAATTTGATATTTTTACTCATAATATCGCCAATTATTTTATATATTTATATTAGACAGTGTAAATATTTGGAAAGAAAAATTAAAAATTATTACAAAGTCACGTTAATTGTTGGGAAACAAAAATTTTTGTTAAATGGTTATTTGGATACAGGTAACACATTGTCTTATAAAGGAAATATGGTTATTTTAACTAATTTGCCTAACACTTTTCGGCGGAAAAAGGTATTGGTGCCTTATGTGGTGATTAATGGAAGTGGGGTGATTGAGTGTGTTAAAGCAAAAGTCATAGTGGACAAGCTGGGGGAGTATGATGTTTGGTTAGGTTTTAGTGAAAATATTAATATTAGTGGTATTAATGTATTATTAAATGGAAAAATGGAGGGTAAGATATGATACAAAAGATTAAAGCATTTTTACGGATTTTTTTTGAAGATGAAAATGTCTTTTTTATTGGGAGTAGTGATAAATTGCCAGAGCCCCTTTCTAAAGAGGAAGAAATTATGTATGTTCAAAAGTCGATGGATGGTGATAAAATGGCTCGTGCAAAATTAATAGAACATAATTTGCGATTAGTGGTTTTTTTGTCGAAGAAATATGAGAATACGGGTATTGATTTAGAGGATTTGGTTAGTATTGGAAGTGTGGGATTAATTAAGGGGGTTAATACGTACAAATTAGATAAAAATATTAAGCTGGCAACATATGCTTCACGGTGTATTGATAATGAAATATTAATGTTTTTAAGGAAAAATAAGAAAAGAAGAGGAGAGATTAGTTTTGAAGATAATTTAAGCTATGATTCTGAAGGAAATGAATTACATTTAGAAGATGTTTTAGGAACAGATTCAGATATTGTCACTAAAGGATTAGAAAAAGAAATTGAAAAGAAGATGTTATATGCAGAAATTGATAATTTGAGTGAACGGGATAGAAAAATAATGATATTAAGATATGGTTTATTTGGAACTGAGGAAATGACTCAAAAAGATGTGGCTAATATGCTTGGTATAAGTCAATCTTATATATCGAGAATTGAAAAAAAAGTGATTAGAAGACTAAAAACGTTGAATAAGGATTAGTCTTTTTTTATTTTTGCTTAAAAATCATTACAATTTTAGAACTTAATACATACAATAAATATAGAAAGGAGATGTATGTATGGATAGCTATGAAAAGGCGATGCAAAAAATTAAGCAAGATCAATGTTGCCGGCCACAAACAGTAGTTGGTCAGCGCGGTCCAACAGGTCCAACAGGTCCAACGGGTCCAGCCGGCGGTCCTACTGGAACTACTGGAGCAACAGGTCCTACTGGGGCAACTGGTTTAACCGGTCCAACGGGAGCAACCGGGGCAACGGGACCTACTGGGGCAACTGGTGCTACAGGAGCAACTGGAGCAGCTACTAACTTTGCGATTGGTAGTGTAGTAACTGGGGCACCAGGGTCAACAGCGGCCGCTTCAATTACAGGAACGGCTCCTAATTTATTTTTAAATTTAACGATTCCTGCTGGAGCGACTGGAGCCACAGGTCCAACAGGTGTTTCTGGTCCAACGGGAGCAACAGGCGCTGCTGGTGTAACTGGTCCAACGGGAGCAACAGGAGCAGCTAGTACGGTAACTGGTCCAACAGGACCAACTGGGGCAACAGGTGCAACTGGTGTAACTGGTCCAACGGGAGCAACAGGAGCAGCTAGTACGGTAACTGGTCCAACAGGTCCGACCGGAGCCACAGGTCCAACAGGTGTTTCTGGTCCAACTGGGGCAGCTGGAGCGACAGGCCCTACTGGTGTAAGCGGAGTTACAGGTCCAACAGGTCCAGCTGGAGCAACTGGTCCAACGGGAGTATCTGGAGTTACAGGCCCGACCGGAGCAGCTGGAGCAACAGGACCAACAGGTCCAACGGGTCCGACAGGTCCAACAGGTCCATAGTACAGGTGTTATGTCAAAATATAAAGTTTGCGTTTATGCAATTGCAAAGAACGAAGAAAAGTTTGTTGAACGCTTTATGAACTCGGTTAAGGAAGCCGATGCTGTTTACGTTTTAGATACGGGTTCAGAAGATGATACAGCTTTAAAGTTGAAACAACTAGGAGCAATCGTTAAAACCGAAATTATCAAGCCATGGCGTTTTGATGTTGCACGTAATAAGGCTTTAGAAATGGTGCCAGAAGATACTGATATTTGTGTATCGATTGACTTGGATGAAGTTTTTGAGGCTGGTTGGCGTGAAAAACTGGAAAAAGCTTGGAAACTAAATACCAATAGAGCAACGTATAATTATAACTGGAGTTTTGATGATTATGGTAATCCGGCCGTGAATTTTTATTTAAATCAGATTCATAGTCGTAAGCATTATAAATGGACACATCCGGTCCATGAGGTTTTGAGCTGTGATATACCAGAAAATAATGTGATGATTCCGGAAATTACTTTAAATCATTATCCTGACAGAAATAAATCGCGTAGCTCTTATTTACCACTTTTGGAACTTTCAGTTAAGGAAGATCCTGAAGATGATCGTAATATGCATTATTTAGGAAGAGAATATATGTATTATGGTAAATATGAAAAGTGTATTGATACGTTAATTAAGCATTTACAATTAAAAAAAGCAACATGGAAAGATGAAAGGTCGGCATCAATGCGTTTTATTGCTCGTTCATATAAAAGTTTAGGACGTCTTGATGAAGCTAGGCTTTGGCTTTCAAAAGCAAAAAAAGAAACGCCTTATTTACGTGAGCCATATGTTGAAAGTGGTATTTTAGAATATGATGATGGCAAATATGAAGATGCTATACGCGATTTTATGATTGCTCTTAATATTAAAAATAAATATAAAAATTATATAAATGAGCCTTTTTGCTATGACGGAACCGTTTATGATTATTTATCGATTTGTAAGTATAACTTAGGCATGTATGCGGAAAGTTTATATTATCTTGATATTGCTTTAAAGCATGATCCTAAAAATGAACGACTTATAAATAATAAAAAAATAATTGAAAAAATATTAAATGATTAAAAAGTCGAAATTCGACTTTTTTTTCATACGATCTTTTAATATGGTTAAATATTCGGTATAATTAATATGGAGGCAGATATTATGGCAAAACAAGCAGAAAGTTTATTTGTAAAGTGTATCAAACAAATTCCATCAATGATTTTAATTGCGATTGGTGCAAGCATGGCAGCGGCAGCACTAGAAATCTTTTTAATTCCTAATTCAATTATTGATGGAGGTCTTACCGGTATATCAATTATTTTAAACACATTATTTGGTGGTTCACTTAGTTTATTTGTTTTAGTTTTAAATATTCCCTTTTTAATTATTGGATATAAGCAGTTAGGACTTAAATTTTTAATTAAAGCGAGTTTTGGAATGATAGTATTTACGACTTTGCTTAGTGTGTTTGGAACTTTTGATGAAGTGACAGATGATATTATTTTAGCAACTATTTATGGTGGCTTGCTATTAGGCGTTGGCGTCGGTATGGTTATTAAGTTTGGTGCTTGTTTAGACGGCACGGAAATTGTGGCTATTTTAGTTAGTAAAAGATCAAGTTTATCTGTTGGACAAGTAGTATTATTTATTAATATTTTTATATATGGAGTAGCGATATTTGTCTTTGGACCAGATAGAGCGTTATATTCTCTATTAACTTATTTTATTACTTTTAAAATTATTGATGTGGTGTCTGAGGGAATGGATCAAGCTAAAGCGGTATATATTATTACGGATAAAAGTGAACAAATTTCACATGATATATATCATAAGCTAGGTCGTACGGTTACTTTTATCAATGCGAAAGGCATGGTATCACAATCGGAAAAAGTGATTTTATACACGGTTATTACTAGATTAGAATTACCAGAGTTAAGAGATATTGTGCGAAATGCGGATGTGTCTTCATTTGTAACGGTTAGTGATTTATCAGAAGTGATTGGGACACATATTAAGCGTAAGCCGGTAGAAAAGGAACAGTAATGTTCTTTTTTAGTTGTAAATTTTTTAAAAATTTTATATAATTAATCAAGGTGATACTATGAAGGAATTTTTAAAGAAGTATGCAAAATGGATGATTTTGGCGTTACTACTTTTTATTATTATAATTGTCACGCATGAAATGATAAGAGATAGATTGCATGGGTTTGATGAGGCAATTTATAATGCAGTTATTAGTATTAAATCACCTTTTTGGACGGGATTTTTTAAAGTGATAACGATGTTTGCGAGCGTGCCTTTTTTAATCGCGCTTTCAATAGCTTTATTTTTTATTTTTAAAAACAAAAAGTATGGATTACTTTCTTTAATGAATTTAGTTTTAGTGACTTTAGTTAATCAGGTTTTAAAACTTATATTTTCTAGGCCAAGACCGTTTGAATGGATGCTTATTGAAGAAACGGGTTATAGTTTTCCATCCGGCCATGCGATGGTTTCGATGGGTTTTTATGGAATGCTGATATTTTTAATTTGGCGGACTGGGATTAGTATTAAAGCTAAAAAAATATGGACAGTTATTTTAGCTTTACTTATTTTCTTAATTGGCCTTAGCCGAATATATTTAGGAGTGCATTACGCTAGTGATATTATTGCAGGTTTTGCTTTATCTTTAAGTTATTTGATTATTGCCACTGCTTTTATTACTTATTATTTGAAGTGTAAGGCTAATGTAAAAAATAACAAAAATTAGTAATTTATTGTTCCTGTTTGATTAACATCGTGTATAATGGAAAAGTACCTCTCAAATAGGAAGGAGTCAAAAATGCAGTTTGATTTTTTGGTCG
Organism: uncultured Bacilli bacterium; assembly: GCA_944358495.1. GTDB lineage: Bacteria > Bacillota_I > Bacilli_A > RF39 > UBA660 > Coprosoma. Next base: position 17,319 of record CALVRF010000004.1, on the reverse strand, counting down.
TGGTGGCTAAATCTTATGGCCCCCAAACAATAAATTTAATAATTGGTTTATTAGTAATTATTATTTTAATAACAGTTGGCTCTTTATTATTAGGAAAAAAATAATTGAATAGAAAATCTTCTTTTGGTTCATTATGAATTAGAAAGGAGATTTTTTAATGGCACGTCATAAAGTGGAAATTTGTGGCGTGAATACTGCGGATATTAAAGTTTTAACGAATGAAGAACAAATGGAGTTATTTAAAAAATTTCAAAGTGGTGATTTATCAGCCAAAGAGGAACTTATTAATGGTAATTTAAAATTAGTTTTATCGATTTTGAAGAAGTATAATAATCGAACTGATAATATGGATGATTTATTTCAAATTGGTTGTATTGGTTTAATTAAAGCAATTGATAATTTTGATTTAGGTCATGAAGTGCGTTTTAGTACTTATGCGGTTCCGATGATTTTAGGGGAGATAAAAAGATATTTAAGAGATAATAATAGTGTTAGAGTCTCTAGAAGTATTAAGGATACGGCTTTTAAAGCGGTAAGAGTTAAAGAAATGCTGACAAACAAAAATGGTAGTGAGCCGAAACTAGCGGATATTGCGAAAGAGATGGGTTTATCCGAAAGTACGGTAAGTCATGCCTTAAACTCTTTAAAAGATACAGTTAGTATGTTTGAACCGATTTATAACGATGGTGGTGATGTGATTTATTTATCTGATCAGTTAAATACGGATGAGGGGTTATATAGTTTAGATGACAAAATTGCTTTAAAAGGTGCTTTAGAGCGGTTAAAGCCGAAAGAAAAGTATATTTTGACTCAAAGGTATTTGGTGGGAAAAACACAGATGGAACTAGCTGAAGAAATAGGTATTAGTCAGGCACAAATATCTAGGCTAGAAAAAAATGGTTTATTATCGATAAAGAAGATGATTGATTAGGCCCTTAGGGGCTTTTTTTTCTTGACTTTGACTTATTTTAAAGTATAATAGAAGTACTTTATTTGGGGGGAATTAAAATGGATAGATTAGACTATGAACAAATGATAAATCAGCAAATATCTAAGGTAATTGAGGAGTTAACTTGTAATCAAGCTGTTTTAAAAGAAACGGTAGTTTTAGATTACTTAAAATTAGTTAAAGCTAAACTTTTAGAAATGAGAAATTTTAATCCTGAGGAGATTTACGAAAGACTGCTAGATGATTATTTAAATGAAATTAATTTAATTAATCAATTAGTTCCTGGAGTTAGTACGGCAATTAAGGATAATAAAAATGGAATAGAGTTATATACTTATAGTGGGAAAGTAAGCGGGAAAGGGCCTAAATTAGACGAAAATGTTCAGTTCGATGTGGCGAGCATTACGAAATTATTTATGGCGATTGAGGCTTTGAAATTAGCCGAAGAGGGAAAGTTTACTTTACAAAAAGATGTTTCTAGTTATGCCGGCGGGAAATATCAGTATTTGCAAATTCCAGTTATAGATATGGTAAAATTCTATTACAGTTTAAAAACGGATGGTAGGATTGATGATGCGGATTTAACTTTAGAAGAGATTGAAAGAAGGCTTAGGAATACTAAAATTATGAAAAGTCAAACTTTTGAATATAGCGATATTCCTTTTATCATTTTGAAAGATATTATGCCAGATGCGGATAGTTATTTTAAAAAGTATTTTTATGATATAATGGGATTATACCAAACTAGTTATGAGCCGTTAGGAATGATGACGGGTGGAAATGAAGATAATTTAGGTTTGGTTCATGACCCTAAAGCTTATAATTTAAGAAGATTTAATATCAATCCGGGGCATGCTGGAATTTATAGTACAAGTCGTGATTTGGTAAAACTATTTGATGGCTTGAAAGCTGGCTTTTTATCAAGTGATTCCCTGGATAAGTTAATTACGCCCGCACTTAGTGGCCCTTATTTAATTGAAGATGGGCATGTAGTTTACAAGAAAAATGGAAAGATTCAAAATATTAATCGGGGTCTAGCGGCTTATATCCAGCACCCTGATGGTTTTTCAGCTACTGAGGTTTCACCAATATTGTCAGCTAAAGCTTTTAGTATTGTTGGATTTACTGGGGGTTATGCTACTTTTGATTTAAAAAACGAAGTTACGGCGAATATTTTAACTAATCCTTTATCTAATCAAACGGAAAGAATTTTGGATTTAGATTCAAGATTAGCTAAAAGTATGAAAGTTACTGGAAGTAAAATAGATATTGCCGGTAATAAGGTTCACGTTATGTCTGATAATGATAGTATAGACGTTCCTTATTATAAAATTATTCAGGGCCTTAAAGAAAAACAAATTGATGTGATTTTAGCTTTAAGACTAGCTAAAAAAGTATTAGAAGCTAGGGCTTTAGAAGAAGATGGTTTACCATTTGATGTAACTAGGAGTTTTGATACAGTAAAAATTTTAAGGAGGTAGAATAATGCAAAAACCAATTATTGGGATGATTGGTCCGAGGACAAGTAATGAGGCTAGGGCGTTTAAGAATTATACACAAATTGTCGATAATTATCCTAAACGTATTAGAGAGGTAGGCGGGATACCTATTGGTATTTGTTTTCCTTATGGACAGTATTATGAAGATGCTTTAGCATTATGTGATGGTTTTATATTTACTGGTGGCCCGAAAGTAGAAGCGGCTCAAATTAATGCGATGGGCTATGCGATTAAGCATAACAAACCGGTTTTAGGTATTTGTTTAGGAATGCAGACGATGGCAGCTTATGAATGGGCAAGTAAAAAATTATGTTCTAACGGTTTTGATAGTAATGAAGTTAGTGCTTCATATAAAATAGAAGATGAAATTTATTATATGGATGAGAAAGGTGGCCATAATGATTTAGATCCTTTTTATAATGAGCAAATTGAAAAGTCAAAGCACGAAGTGGTTTTGACTGAGGATTCGCATTTGTATTCGATTTATCAAAGAACGCAAATTAATGAGCCATCTATCCATAATTGGGTTTTAAAAGGTGATGTTTTTAATGGAAGTGAAATTTTTAAAGTTACAGGGCGAGCATTAGATGGAACGATAGAGGCTATTGAAAGTAAAAATTCATCATTATGGATAGTTGGGACGCAGTTTCATCCGGAATTAGAAGATGAAAATAAAGTATTGTTTGACACTTTTATTAAAGAAGTTAATGTAAGACGAAAATGAATTTTTTAGCCATTTATTTAATATATTTTAATAGGTGGTAGAATGTTGCTTTCGGATTTACAGGGTAAAGATATTATCGACATGGCTACTGGTCAAAAAATTGGTACGATTGTCGATGCCCTTATTAATAAAGAGGGAAAGGTGGAAGAACTTTCAGTTCAAAAGAGAAGATTTTTCTTTTTTAGCTCAAGTGTGACGGCGGTGAAATGGACACAAATTGACAAAATCGGCAAAGATGTTATACTTGTTAATATAGTTGGTTAGGAGGACTTTATGCGAGTTTTACTTTATGTGGGAAATTATAAAGATGTTGAAAAAAGCGGAGTAGGTATGGCTATTCGTCATCAGAAAAAGGCGATGGAGATGGTTAAAATACCTTATACGACTAATCCTAATGATGATTATGATATCGTGCATATTAATACAATTTTTCCGGAATCATTTTTGTTTGCTAAAAAGGCTAAAGCTAAAGGAAAAAAGGTAGTATATCATGCGCATTCAACTGAAGAAGATTTCCGCAATTCTTTTAAATTATCGAATAGTATGGCTCCAGCGTTTAAACAATGGCTTAGACTTTGTTATAAAAATGCTGATTTAATTTTAACTCCGACCCCTTATTCTAAAAAATTATTAGAAAATTATGATTTAGGCAAAGAAATTGTACCTATTTCTAATGGTATCGATTTACAGTTTTTTAAATCTAGTTTAGAAGCTTCTAAAAGATTTAGAAAAAAATACGGTTTTAAGGAAAATGATAAAGTTATTATGTCGGTGGGCCTTTATATTGAAAGAAAGGGTATTTTAGAGTTCCTTGAACTAGCCAAAAGAATGCCAGAATATAAGTTTATATGGTTTGGTTATACAGCTCCGACTTTAACGCCAATTAAAATTAATGAAGCAATTAAAAATAAAACGGATAATGTTTATTTTCCTGGATATGTCGATAGCAGTGAATTAAAGGATGCTTATTCGGGTGCGGATATTTATATTTTTCCAACTAAAGAAGAAACGGAAGGTATTGTTTTATTAGAAGCTTTAGCGATGAAAATAAATACAATTGTTAGTGATATTCCAGTTTATGACGAATGGCTAATGGATGGTTATAATGTTTATAAAGCTAAAAACGTTGATGAATTTGAAAAGAAAATTAAAGGTATTATTAATGGAAAGCTGTCAAGTGTAGTAGAGCAAGGTTATAAAGTGGCTAAAGAAAGAGATATTAAAAAAATTGGTTACCAATTAAAGAAAATTTATGAAAAGGTAATGGAAAGTAATTTAACCAAAAATTAAAAGACAATTTTATTAGTTGTCTTTTTTGATGCTTTTATTATTACTTTTGCCTAAAAGCCAGTCTAAGGAAATGTTATATTTTTTAGCAATTTGATAAGCGAAAGCGGTTAAAATTAAAGTTTTACCAGTTTCATAGGCGGAAATAGTAGAAGAAGTAGTATTTAACTGTTTAGCTAAAGCTCTTAAGGTTAAATTATTTTCTTCTCTAACTTGTTTGATATTTTTCCCGATTATTTGTTTATTTAGTTCTTTAATAGTTTTAGTGCTTTCTTTTATGTTAGATAAACCGGTTAAATAATCTAAGCTTACATTGAAGTAGTTAGCATAATTGTTTAATTGTTTAAGGGGAATGGTGACAGAATCTATTTCCCATTTGCTAATAATACTTCTATCGACATTAAAAATTTCACCTAGTTCTTTTTGAGTAAGTTCTTTTTCTTCTCTTAGGTATAAAAGCCTTTCAAACATTGTAATCACCTAGAATAATTTTCCTATAAATTTTATCTTTTTATAGAAAATGTGAAAATATACGAGCAATTGTGATATAATTGAAATAATAAAGTAGGGAGGAAGCAATATGAGTCGAAGAAAAAAGAATAATATAATAATAGGAGCGTTATTAGGAATAGTATTATTGATGGCTGTCGGTTATGCAGCTTTTAGTAGCGTCTTAAATATTCAAGGGACAGGAGCGATAACTACTAGTTGGAATATTCAAATAACAAATATTGAAACAGTTTTACCTTCAGATGTGGGTGAGGGAGTTCCGGATGGTTATAATATAAGCGAACCAACGTATACACCAACAAGTGCAACTTTTAATGCGGGATTTGAACTACCAGGCAGTATGATAGGGTATATAGTAGAGGTGTCTAATTTAGGAAATTTAGATGCCCAAGTAACTATTGGTAATTTAAGTTGTGGAGATAATTCAGCAATTATCTGCTATGCCAGTGCAATGGATGAAAATCCGCTTGATGGCGAACCAACCAATGGTTTTGAATTTGATTATGGTAATCAAGATTATTCTGATATAGATTTTCCTTTAAAAGTAGGGGAAAAACATTATATAATGGTAATGGTTGGATATGATGATGTAACAGAACAACCAACAGATTTAGATGCAAGTATAAAACTAGATTTAATATATGAACAATATAAAGATCCAAATATACCAATACCATCAGGTGAAACAACAATAATTGGTGGGAAAGAGGTTGATATAGTTTCCGGTGGTGATGGTTTATATGTTGATGAATATGAAGAAGGAAAATTTACATATAAAGGAGCTACCCCGGATAACTATATAATTTTTAATAATGAGATGTGGAGAATAATATCATTTGTTACGAATGATAAAATAAAAATAGTAAAAAATGAAAGCATCAGTAATAATTTGGCTTGGGATGAATCTCCAGATTCTTATGGGGGTTCAAATAATTGGGCTACACCCTCATCACTAAATGAGTATTTAAATGGCATTTATTTATCAACAATTGTTGCAAATTCTGATAAAATAGTAGATGGTATATATGGAATTGGAAGTGTAACTAAAGGTAATAATGATTTGTTTACTCAATTGTCAGATGAAAATAAAACTTTATGGCAAGGGAAAGTGGGACTTATGACAGTGAGTGAGTATCTAAGAGCAAATAGTAATATGGAACAATGTGGTACGTTTACTTTGAATGATACAAATTCAACAACTTGTAAGAAGACAAATTGGATAAATGGAATTGTGCTGCAAAATTATCATTTGTGGTCGATCTCCCCTACTAATAATGGAGGTAATGGGGTGTTTGTTTTTGGTCCAACTGGTATTGTGGGGTATGCCGTATATAGTAGTTTTGGTGTTGTTGGTGTTGCACCAGTGTTGTATTTGACATCTAATATTATATTAACGGGTTCTGGCACCATGCAAGATCCATATGTTATAGAATAAGTTTGTCAAAATTAAAGCAAAAATATTTGCTTTTTTTGATATAACATTTTATAATTAAATAGAGTGTGATGGTATGAAAAAAATAATTGAAAAAAGAAACTATATTATTTTAGGAATAATTGTTGTTATAATAATATTATTAGCTTCTGGGATATTTAAAACAAAAGAATATATGAAAAGCTTTGAATATTTTGATGAGATAATTACTATAAAATTATATAGTAATAAAAATATGAGTAATGTTTTTGAGGAAATTGATAAAATTTATAGTAAATATAATGAATATTACGAAAATGATAGTAACAACGATGATAAAGAATTAATTGAAATGTTAAAATATGGCAAAGAGTGGTATGAAAAAACTGATGGTTTGATTGATATTACGACGGATGAATTAATTACTAAAGTAGAAGATGATGAAGATTTTACTTTTAAATCGACGATGAAGTCTTTAGATTTTAATGATAAAAGTACTTTGAATAATATTAATATTGATACTTTTATTGGAAGTTATGCTACTAAAGAAGTGATTAATTATTTAAAAAACGAAGAAATTGATAAATATTTAATTAACGAAGATGGTAATATTATTACGGGAAATCATTATAACGATGGTAAATATAAGATAAGTATTAATGATAGTTCAGGTAAGGTTGTCGAAATTGTTAATATGAATAATTTAAGCATGGCAGTTAAAGGAAATACTAGTGCATTTAAAAGTTATATGGTTAATCCTTTAACTAGTCAAAAAAATTCTGAAAATAAATTAGTGGCAGTTATTAGTAGTGATATAAATGAGGCTAATATGTTGGCTAATGCCTTATATTTAATGGATATAGATAAGGGTAAAGAGTTTATCAATAATTATAATGCTGAAGCGCTTTGGGAAATTGATGGGAAAATTCAAATGACAGATGGCTTTAAAAAATATATAAATTAAAGTCATTTTGTTTGACAATGTCAATTTGGCATGTAAATATAAAAAAATGTCAAAAACCTTTGAAAAGTAAAATTAGATATGGTAAACTATATATAGTGTCCTTAAGGTAAGGAAGTATTAATGTGGAGTGGTAATATGAATATTTTATTAGAAATTTCAGATAGTGATTTAATTTTTATCGGACTTGCTTTTGTAGCGCTTATTCTTTTTGGAGTTGTAATTTTTTATATTGTAACTAAAGGGAATAATAGAACTGATGACGAAGATGATTATTTTGAAGAAGAAAAAAAGCCAAAAGAACTTACCGATGAACAGCAAAAAGCTAAAGAAGAATTAGAACGAGTTTTTAATCAAATGAGTGCGGACTTAGAGGCTAAAAATCCGGAACCAGAAGTTATCGAAACATTTGAAAGAGAGCAAGAGGAAAATGCAATTATTAGTTATCAGGAGTTAATTAAACAAGTTGAAGCTCGTAAAAAAGCTGAACAAAAGCCAGCTAGAAATGAAGAATATTTAAAAGAAACTTTAAAGTCAGAAGAACCTTATTTGGAGAATTTAGATAAAGACACAGCTAAGCCGGAACCTTATTTAAGTGCTTTAGATAAAAAAGAAGAAAAATCAGAACCTTATTTAGAAAAAGAAGAAAAGCCGAAAGAAGAACCGAAGAAATTTAAAAATTCAGAGATTATTTCGCCAATTTTTGGAATTCAAAGTGAACCGAGTCATGCCGCGCCACGTATATCACGTCAGGAAGTTGAAGAGGCAGAGCCGGCTCGTCATGAAAGGATAGATGCATCTAGCCGCTTGGCACGTCATACTTATGAGGAAGTAAAAGTTAATTATGATAGTGAAGATAATAGTGAATTTTTAAATTCTTTGAAAGAATTTAGAAGAAATTTATAAGCCATTTTGGCTTATTTTTTGGAGGGATATTATGACCTATAAAATTTATACTTTGGGGTGTAAAGTTAATGAATATGAAAGTGAAGTTATGAAAGATGTTTTAGAAAACAATGGATATGTAAAATCGGATAATCCTGATGTTTGCATTATCAATACATGTACAGTAACTAACCAGTCAGATGTTAAGTCCAGGAAATTAATTAGAAGTGTTAGAAGAAAAAATCCTAAGGCGTTAATTATTGCAACTGGGTGTATGATTCAAAATAAAAAAGATGGTTTAGGCGATTTAGATATTGACATTGCTTTAGGAAATAAGGATAAAAGTAAAATAATGGAATATATTAATAATTATCATGGCGAAAAAATATGTAAAGTATATGATATTGAAGATATGGATTTTGAAGATATGGAGCTTAATAATTTTGATTTAACTAGAGCTTACATTAAAGTCCAAGATGGCTGTGACAATTATTGTGCTTATTGTATTATTCCTTATGTTAGGGGACATGTTAGATGTAAAAAATTAGATGTCATTTTACATGAAGCTAAAAATTTGATAAAAAATGGCCATAAGGAAATTGTTTTAACTGGCATTCATACAGGAAATTATCATGATGGTAATAAAGATTTTGCCGATTTATTAGAGGCTATGTGTAAATTAGATGGTCTTGAACGTTTACGTATTTCTTCAGTTGAGGTAACAGAACTTGACAATAAAGTATTAGATGTGATTAAAAATAATAAAATTTTGACGAATCATATGCACATACCTTTACAGTCTGGATCAGATACTATCTTAAAATCAATGAATCGTAAATATGATGTTAAATATTTTAAAGATAAGATTAAAAAAATTAGAGAGATTAGACCAAAAATGTCAATTACGACGGATGTGATTGTTGGATTTCCAGGGGAAACAGATGAGTTGTTTGCAGAAACTGTTAAGACGATTAAAGAAATTGGCTTTACTAAAATTCATGTTTTTCCTTATTCTAAAAGGGAAGGAACGGTAGCTGCGGCAATGAGTAATCAGGTTGATGGTAATATTAAAAAGGAACGAGTTAGAAAGTTGTTAGAACTTTCTAAAGAATTAGAGCAAAAATATATGAGTAATTACATTAATAAAAATGTTTCTTTTATACCGGAAACTATTAAAGATGGTTATTTGCTTGGCCATACTGATAATTATTTATTAATTAAATCAGTAGGTGATAAACATTTACTGGGAAAAACAGTTAAAGTAAAAGTGATTTGTGAGAACTATCCTTACTTAATAGGTAAGGTTTTGGAAAAAGTTAATATTTGACAATTATATAAAATAAATGATAAACTTATGTTAAGTAGGAGGGATAAAAATGAACGAAAATGATAGACATTTTAATAATCCTAGAAGAGCTAATGATGAACTATATCAAGATATAGCGGGTATGCCGGGTTTTTCTGGCATAGAACAAGAACAAAAAATTAGTGATATGCGAGCAAGAAATCATGGTGAAAGTCAAGCAGAGCAAATGGAAAGAGATAGAAGAGTATACGCGAATAATCCTGCTCCTTATACTTTTGGGGCGACAACGGTTAATCCAGCTACGGCGCCACGAATGGATAGTTTTAATCCTCAAGGATATGGTAATCAGCCATTTGATCAGACTCGTGGTGAAAGCTATGTGGCTAGATTTAATCGTCATCAAGCGGAAAAAAGTTTAGTAAATCGTATAAAGAATTTTGCTTCTAATTTTAAATCTTTTGATAAAGCTAAAGAATGTTGGGGGAGAAACTCTAAAAATATAGTGATTGCTGGATGTTTGGCAGGAATGGTAGTAGCTGGCGGAAGTTATGTAGCTTTTATTAATAATGCCAATGCTCAAGGTTATGAAGAAGCTACAGCTATAGAACAAACTGTAGATTTACCTAATGAGGTCTATGGCAATTATGATTTAGAAATTCAAAATAATGGTGATGCATTCTTTGTTAACTCTAATGGTGATAGAATTCAAGAATATAACGGGATAGAAGCTAGCGAAGTAGCTCAGTCTTATGATGAGCAGGGACGTTCAAGATAAACGCAATGTTAATGTTGCGTTTTTTGTAACTTTTATTTAATTTACTTCTTAAACTTTCCATGATATAATTTTATTGGTGGTACAATGGAAACTTATATTAAGGGTAATTTTAGAAGAAGTATTTATAAGTCAGATAAAGGCTATGTCATTGGCCTTTTTAAAGTTAGAGAAACTAATAAAGAATCATTAAAGGACTATATTAATAAAACAATTACATTTACGGGCTATTTTCATGAGTTAAATGAAGATGATATTTATTTGTTTTACGGTGAAGAAGTAAATCATCCACGTTATGGTTTTCAGTTTCAAGTTTCTTCTTATGAAAGAGTAAAACCAACTGATAAAGATGGAATTGTTTTATTTTTATCTAGTGATTTATTTCCTGGAGTTGGTGAAAGATTAGCTAAAGCTATCGTTGATACTTTGGGTGAAAATGTTTTGGAAGATATTTTAAAAGATCCTTCTTGTTTAAATTTAGTTCCTAAAATGACTGAAAAAAAAGCTAGTAAAATCGTCAGTATATTACAAAATTACGAAGAGAGTCATTTGATAATTGTTAAATTAACGGAACTTGGTTTTACGATGAAAGATGCTTTAATTATTTATAATTATTATAAACATTTTACAATGGATGTTATTAATAAAAATGTTTATAAGCTAATTATTGATATTCCAGATTTATCATTTTTAAAGGTTGATGCTGTGGCAAAAAGTATGGGAATTGTGTCTAATGATAAACGCCGGTTAAAGTCCTTAATAATTTATGTTATGAATAATTTAATTTATAAAAATGGTGATGTGTTTTTAACTAAAGAAGTTATCAAGCGAGCAGTTAATCAATTATTAACTGACAAAATCGACAATTTTGATGAGTATTTCTCCGAACTTGAGGATGAAGGGCAAATTAAAATTGAAGATGATGCTTATTATTTAATGGAGCTTTATAAAGCGGAAAATAACGTAGCTTCTAGTATTTATCATTTAGTTAATAAGGAGCCGAAGAAATTAGATGATTTGGATGATTTAATTGAGGCGATGGAAAAGCAAAATCATATTAGTTATAATGCTAAACAAAAAGAGGCGATTCAAAAAGCTTTGGAAAATAATATTTTAATTATTACTGGTGGTCCAGGAACGGGGAAAACGACAATTATTAAAGCAATTACGGAATTATATGCCTTAATTCATCATTTAGATTATGATGGTTTAACCCAAAAATTAGCTTTATTAGCCCCAACTGGTAGAGCTAGTAAAAGAATGAGCGAGTCAACTTTACTGCCAGCTTCTACTATTCATCGATTTTTAAAATGGAATAAAGATACTAATGAATTTATGGTTAATGAAATGAATAAGGCGAAAAGTAAATTAGTTATTATCGATGAAGTTAGTATGATTGATGTATCTTTATTCGATAGTTTATTAAAAGGTCTTACTAGTGATATTCAACTTATTTTAGTAGGAGATTATAATCAACTTCCAAGTGTTGGCCCAGGGCAAGTTTTAAAAGACTTAATTGAAAGTGATGTTATTGATACGGTTCATTTGGATTTATTATATAGACAAGATGAGAATTCTTATATTCCAACTTTGGCGCAAGAAATTAAAGAAGGAAACCTTAGCGAAAGTTTTTTAGAAACTAAAAGTGATTATACTTTTTTAAAGTGTTCATCGGCTTCAATTAAAAAAAATTTAAAAAAATTGTGTCAGCAAGTGATTGATAAAGGTTATGATTATAAAAGAGTTCAGCTTTTGGCACCCATGTATAAAGGTGAAAATGGAATTGATTTATTAAATAGCCAGTTGCAAGATGTTTTTAATCCGGCAGATATTAATAAAAGAGAAATTAAATATGGTGATGTTATTTTTAGAGAAAATGATAAGATTTTGCAATTAGTTAATATGCCGGATGATAATGTTTTTAATGGAGATATTGGCACAATAAAATATATTAAATATGGCAATACTAGTAAAAGTGGGAAAAACGAAATTTATGTTGATTATGACGGCAATGTGGTTAAGTATACACCAAAAGATTTTGGCAAAATTAAGCATGGCTTTATTATTAGTATTCATAAAAGCCAAGGTAGTGAATTTGAAATGGTAATTATGCCAGTAGCTTCTTCTTATAGAAGAATGCTTTATCGTAAATTAATTTATACAGGTATTACTAGAGCTAAGAAAAAGTTAATTTTAATTGGAGAAGTACAGCCATTTACTTTTAGTGTTTACAATAATAATGAATATATTAGAAATTCGCATCTTTTAGAAAAAATTTTGAATAAATTTAAAAAATAAGAGCATGTTAATAGTGTATGTGAAAACATACCATCATTTTTCTAGCAAGTAGGTGATAAGAATGAAAAACATGCGAGATGCAGCGATGATTGCTGCTGGTATTGCAATGACACTAGCTTATCAGAAGTATAAAGAGCCAGTTAAAGATGCAATGACAAAGGCCTTTAACGAGACAAAACAAAAGGCCAATAAAGCGTTAGAAGATATGATGTAAAAATGGCCTCCGTTATGGAGGCTTTTGCTGTGTTATAATAGTATTGGGTGATTAAATGAAGGTATTATCAATTAGACAGCCATGGGCTAGCTTAATAGCCTATGGCTATAAGGAATATGAATTTCGAAATTGGAAAACTAAATATCGCGGAGAGTTATTAATTCATGCTTCTAAAGGAATGGAAAAAGAAAATATGAAATTTTTTAAGGATTTAAATATCCCATTTGAAACTGGCAAAATAATTGCTAAAGTAAATTTAGTTGATTGTGTTGAGGTTACTTCTAATTTTGAAAATAAATTAATAAAACAAAAGCCAAATATTTATGGACATAGTCAAGGAAGAGGTGGCTATGCTTTTAAGGTTACTGAACCTATTTTAATAAAACCAATTTCTATTAATGGGAAACTTGGACTATGGAATTATGATTATAAGGAATAAATTAGGGAAAATTACCAATAATAATATTGGTGATTTTTTATGGAAAAAGTATTAATTACAGGGGCGAGAAGTGGCCTTATGAGCCATTTAATTGATAGACTTGTTAATGATTATTATATTTATGTGACGGTACATACTGAAAGTCAGTTAAAAGCTGTTTTAAAAAAATATAAAGGTTATGATAATATTAAATGTTTAAAGTTAGATATGTTAGATGATAAGGATACTAATAAGATTAAAGACTTAGATATTGATATTTTAGTTAGTAGTGCGGCGATTGGTGAAAGTGGCTCGTTATTAGATTTACCTTTAAAAAAATTAAAAGCTAACTTTGAAGTCAATGTGTTTGCTAATTTCAAACTAGTCCAAATGGTATTACAAAAAATGGTGAATAGAGGATATGGTAAAGTAATTATCATGGGTTCTTTAGCAGGATTAATGCCATTTCCATTTGGTGGGGCTTATAGTGCTTCTAAAGCAAGTATTATTAAATTAACTGAAGCTTTAAATTTTGAACTTAAATTATTAGATACTAAAGTAAAATTAGTATTGATTTTACCTGGGTTATATAGGACAGGGTTTAATAAATTATTATTTGATGGTAAATATGATTTTATGGATAGGGATTCTTATTTTAAATATTATACTGATTTAATCAGAAAGTCTGAAAATATTGTTTTAAAATTATTTGAAAAAAAGAGGTTTGATTCTATTATTAATAAACTAGAAATAGCGGTTAGAAATCCTAATCCTAAATTTATTTATAGGGCACCATTTAGTCAAAGCTTTTTTGCTAGAATACTAGCTTTATTTTATTAAAAAAGCCAATTATTTTTGGCTTTTTGCATTGTTATAAATATTAGTTAGTTGTTTAGTAAAATTATCTTGGGAGTAATTGTTTTTGGCATATTCAGCAATATTTTGACTATCAAATTTAATGTCTTTATCTAATACTTTTTTGATTTTATTAGCTAAATCCTGATAATTCTCTGGTTCAAATAATAAACCAACTTGATTATTTATAATGTCTGGAATTCCACCATTATTGCTGCCAATAACTGGAGTACCACAAGCTAAGGCTTCAATTACAACTGGACCGAAAGCTTCATTTCTAGATGGGACCAATGACACATCAGCGATATTATAAAGGTTGTTTAATATATCATGTGGTTGATTACCGATAAAATAAATATTTTTCAGTTTTAAATCTTTTGCTAGTTTTTGCATGTCGTTAAAGAGTTCACCATTCCCAGCTAAAATGGTAGCTGTGTCATCATTTTCATAAATTGTTGCGGCTTTTAGTAATAAATCGATCCCTTTAAAAGAGGTAAATTTACCCGCAAATGAAACTATTTTTGGATAGTTTTTAATATTAAATGATGATAGAAATTCTTGTTTATTTACTGACTTTGGATAAAAATTATTAGAATTGTAGCCATTAGGAATTAAAATGGTTTTATCTTGAGCTTTTGGAAAAATCTCTTTGACTAATTTAGAATTTTCTTCGGAAATAGTAATAATGAATTTTGCTTTGTCAACTGCATTTTCGGCAAAATGACGAAAACGTTTGCTTTGTTTATAACCAATTAAATCAGTTCCGTGGGCGGTAATGACTAAAGGTATGTTATATTTTCCAGCAATACTTGGTAAAATCCAAATATGACCAGCATGAATAATATCTGGATGCTCAATGTCTATAACCTCTTTAATTTTATTATCAAAAGATTTTATGTATAGTTCTAATTGGTCGTCTGATAAATTGGTAAAAGCCATAGTGCTTCTAGGATGAGTAGTAAAACAAGGGAAATTGAATGGCAAACTATTTTCAATATGTTCTTGGTTTTGAAAATAAATAGGATAAAGATGAATGTGTTCATTTCCACTTTGGATTATTTCATTTTCAGGCATAATGATAGAAACTTCATGTCCAGCTTTGGTTAAACTATCCGCGATATTTTGTGTGTATACTCCGCTACCAGAACCCGTTAAAGGGAAATGGTTTAATAATAATATTTTAATTTTAATCACCTCTTTTTCATTATAACACATTAAGATTGATTAGATATATAAAATTATATAAATTTATGAGACTTTTCGAACAAATTATGATAAAATGAATAATAGAGGTGAAAATATGAAGTTTGTCGATTGCAAAGAATTAAAGGTGGCAGGGCTAGAAGCATTAGAAAAACAAACTTCAGAAAAAGAAATAACATTAAAAGTTATTCAAGTTAAAGGGGACAAAGCTAGTGATATTTATGTTCGTAATAAAGCTAAAGCATCTTTAAAAGCAGGAATTCATCTTGATCATATTTTATTAGATGAAGATGTACAAATGGAAGAAATTCTTTATTTGATTGAAAGTTTTAATAATGATGATGCTGTGAATGGAATTATGGTACAACTACCATTGCCTAAGCACTTAAATGAAAGTTCAATTATTAATGCCATTAATCCTGATAAGGATGTAGATGGTTTAACTAATATTAATTTAGGGAAAATAGTAGCTAATGAAGAAGGGCTTAGACCATGTACGGCTCAAGGGGTAATGGAAGTGTTAGATAATGTTATTGGGTTAGATAATTTAGTTGGTAAAAAAGTAACTATTATTGGGCGAACTAAATTAGTCGGATTACCTTTATTTCATATGTTACTTAATTTAAATGCGACACCAGTTATTTGTCATACTAAGACGGAAAATTTATCTGACTATACGCAAACTGCCGATATTTTAATCACCGCAGCGGGAGCGTCTAAGCCGTTTATTGGTTCTGATATGATTAAAGATGGAGCGATTGTTATTGATGTGAGTACTGTTAAGGATGACGATGGAAAATTTCATGGTGATGTGATTTATGGTGAGGTCAAAGATAAAGCTAGTTATGTTAGTCCAGTTCCTGGTGGAATCGGACAACTTACGGTTTTAGAGCTTTTAAGAAACACTTATAAGGCCTATCTTTTTCAGCACGCTATTAAAAATGATAAAGGTAAGCAATTTGTTTTAAAAAATTAAGTCAAGTAATTGACTTTTTAATTTCATGAAAAAACTAGACATTTGGTCTAGTATACTCACATATATTATTTTTAAGTGAGCATTTTACTTGAGGCTCGTTTTTATCGTTATTATCGACTTTAAAGGCTGAAGAAAGGTAAATATATTTATCATTGGCTTTATCAACGACGATATGTAATTGACTAATGTTAGGGGTGTTTTGATAATTAAATTCCCAAACTTGCTTTTCAAGTTCTAAATTATTAATCGTATACTGAATGATATTACCTTTTTGACCAATGCAATGAATATAAATTTGATTGTCATTAATATAGATATTATCTTTGGCAAAATTACAATTTTTTAAGTCATCTAGTTTATAATATGTATTGCTATCTTTAAAAAGAATGGTATGGCCAGCGGCCGTTGTGTCATCGTGATAATTGGTTATCATATATGTTTTGTTATGATAAGAAAATTGTACTTCGATATTTTCTTCTTCTTTTAAGCTATATTTTTCTTTGGATGAAAGCTGGCTATGATAATCTAAAAAGGCGAATAAATTGTATATACCTACACAGAATAATAAGGTAATAACTATAATAATGATAGCTTTTTTCATAAACATCTTCCTTTTATTTGATTATAACAAATATATATTAAAAAAACTAGACATTTGGTCTAGCAATTATCATGGTAGCCTGTACGGAATTCGAATCCGTGAATGTCGCCTTGAGAGGGCGATGTGTTAAGCCACTTCACCAACAGGCCATATAACAATAACAGTTTAACATAAATATAGTTATTTGGCAAGATGTATAATTGGAAAATTATTTATATATTTTTATTGAAAACTATTGTTTTTTCTATTTAAATTTGATACAATTAATACGTTGTCATGGCGAGATAGCTCAGTTGGCTAGAGCATACGGTTCATACCCGTAGGGTCGAGGGTTCGAATCCCCCTCTCGCTACCAATTTTGATTATTTTACTAGGTTCTTTGTCAAATAGTGTTGGTGGAAGCCCAAACAAATGATAAAAGAATTAGTTTGAGAGGACTATGGAGGTCCT
>CALVRF010000003.1 GCA_944358495.1 uncultured Bacilli bacterium | reverse complement strand
ATACAATAAATTCATTGACATTTTTTTATTTTACCATTATTTACATTCAATTTCATCCATGCTATAATTAAACAGTACGAAAGAGTGAGTATTATGGCAAATAAAAAAAGAAATAAAATCAATCAAAAACATTCAAAAAAAACAATAAGTCAAACAACTAAAACCAAACAAAATAACATTAAAAAAAATACACGTACTAATACATCAAATAATACTACAAAAAAACACGCCAATACATCGCCTCAAAAACACAATATACAAAGTAAAAATCAAAACGCCAAACCAACTAACAACCATAATTCTTCAAAAAACAAAACATCAACTTCTAAAAAAACAACAATAAATAGTAAAAATAATACTAAAAATAAAAAAACAAATGCTAAAAATGTAAACAATAAAAATCAACCAACTAGAAAATACCCAACCAGAGCCGCTTATCGCCACGCCAAAAAAATAAAAAAAATTAAACAAGTCACTTTTGCCTTTATTCTCTTTTTAAGTATTCTAGTTTTCATTTATGCCCTTTTAAACATTTTTGATTGGAACAAAGATAATGAAGAAACAAAAAAAATTACCGAAGATGTTAGTGATAATGCCGTCGAAAGGCCCGCCGAAAATGCCGTTAATGTCAACCCACCGGAAGACAAAAGTGATGACTACTGGGACTATATTAAAATGGATATGATGAGCGTTGACTTTAATGAACTTTTAAAGAAAAACTCTGACACTGTTGGATGGATAAAAGTAAATGGAACTAATATTAACTACCCAGTTGTTCAAACCGATAATAATGATTATTATCTAACCCATGCTTACGATAAAACAGTTAATGATGCTGGCTGGATTTATGCTGATTACCGTAACAATATGGTTAATTTTGATAAAAATACTATTATTTATGGTCACGGACGATTAAATAACACCATGTTTGGTAGTTTAAAAAATATTACTAATAGTAGTTGGTATGATAATAAAGATAACTATATTATTAAATTTTCTACTCCAACCGAAAACACTTTATGGCAAGTATTTAGTGTCTATACCATACCTGTTGAAAGCTATTATTTACAAACACAATTTAACTCTGATGAACAATACAATGAATTTTTACAAACACTAAAAAGTAGAAGTGTTAAAAACTTTAGTGCTAAAGTTAATAGTAATGATAAAATAATTACTTTATCAACCTGTAAAGATGTCGCCGGCACCCAAAGAGTAGTCATGCACGCCAAATTAATTAAAACCGAGCCAAGATAATTCATAATAAAATTAGCTTACCTCAAGGTAAGCTAATTTTATTATCAAAACTCCTATAAAACATCATTTGCTCCATACATTGATTATTTTAACCAAATTTTTCTTATTCTCCAGCATTTATCAAACTACCGTTCAACTATACTCTTTTAGATTTTACATATTCTTTTAATTCACTATAAGCATTATAATTAACTGTAGCACCTAATTTAGACATCAATGCTGCTATCTGTAAATCTAAACTAATATTTTCTTCATTTAAATATGCTTGTTCTTCATATATATTCTTTAATTCTTCTAACAATCTCTTTTTTCTTTGGATTGCATCTAAACTACCATTGTGATATTTTCTAGCCATAGACACCCCATATTCCATTTTTGCTGTTTCATCTTGCATTTGTGTAGCAAACAACTCAATATGTTTTAATTCACCTTTTTCATCTCCAACTAACGCAGCAAGAGCAGATGATAACAATAAATCATTAATTTCATCATCAGCCATTTCTAAATGAAAACCAGGAATATTAAGCGCCGCAATCCTTTCTTTTAATTCTTCCATATTTTTATCCTCAAAACCGCGAATATCAGCAAACATACTTAACGGTGATGTTAAAACATCTCTTACCGTCTCAATTCTTGAACCCTGTAACAATTTATACGTTTTAAACGAAAAATCCAAATAAACCATATCAAGATTAAGAATTTCTTCCAAACTTAAATCCTTTATATCATCCATAATAAAACTCCCCTCTCCATAAACAATTGTTGCTTATTATACATCAAAAATAAACTTTGTCAATTATACTAAAAAGTAATCGAACTGCGCCCAAAGAAAAAAATAGAAACAGTCCCATCACTAATCATTTAGTGTTATCAAAATTATTCAACCCAAATACATTAATAAAAAAAGTGCTTATATCGCACTTTTTTTAACTAATTTTCTTGTTGTTATAGCAGCTGCACCCAAGCCAACTAAAGCAAGAAGTACATAAACTATAACATTGTCAGATGTTTCAGGATTTTTTATTTCTTCGGCAGTAACTTTATCAGTATCATCAGTTACTGGGATTTGCTCATCTTTAACTAAAACATATTCGCCGTTTTCTTGTTTTAAGTTAAAACCATCAGCCAAATATTTACTTACATCATGAGAATAAGTTCCGCCACTTACGACAACTTTATCCTCGCCTTCATTATAAAACACATTATTATTTGCTTTAAATGTACCGCCAGTAACCTCTAATGAAGCAGCTGCACTGGAACCTTGATTAGTAATTAAAGAATAAGCATTTGTATTTCCTTCACTTACTGCAAAATCGCCACCAGAAATTTCCATTTTATTCGCATTATTTAAAACAGAAAAATTATGAGCTTGAACAAATTTGCCACCAGAAATTACAGCTGTTCCTTCATTAACTAAACCAAATACATTATCTTCCTCAGTAGTAATAGTCCCATCAGTAAATGTCAAAGTACCAGAGTTATATAAAGAAGCACTTTTCGCTCCACTAGCTGTAATAGTTCCACCTTTTACAGTTAATGTTCCTTGATTATTAACTGTTGGAGTACTTGAAGCATCACTTTTATTAATAACTCCAGTTCCTACACTATCGATTATTGTAAGATTTCCGCCATCTTGAACCCATATAACTGAGTTAGCTGCTGTATAATTAGTAAGTGTATGACCATTTAAATCTAAAACAACAGTCTCACCATTCCTAATAATTAAATCTTTACGATCATCGTCCTGTACAGTTAAATACCAAACATTATTTTCTTCAATAGAAGTAACATTTCCTCCAATATCGTCCACATAAATAGCATCTACTTTGGCAAATGGAACAATCATAAAAGCAAAAGCCAATAATCCTAACATCTTAATTTTTGATTTCACACTTCTCATCCTTTCTTTTAATAATAGCCATAAGCACAATACCTCTAGCATCTTTAGTATATCATATTTTAGTCATCAAAAACAACAAAAGAATTACATTTTCATAAATTTGACATCATTATCTGCATAAAATCAATAAATTAACTTCCATAAAAACTATCTCAATTACAATATCTTTTACGCACAAGCATTTATCGGAATATCACTGTTATACATTCGAACCACATTACTATATTTTTCATAAAGTCTTTTATAATCGCTATTATAACTTTCATTCATCTGACTAAAAGGAATTACTTTAAAATCATACCACCTGCTACCTTTTTTATAATAATTGTATAAAAGTTCATTGTTTAAATTTTCTAATTTTATTTCACTTTTTCCATCTTTTGTCGTTTTAACCACGTCAACCATTGTCATTAACTCCACCATTGTATTGTAATCATTATTGGTCGATTGTGCAGAAATAAAATTACCAAGCGAATAAATAACTAAAGTATCATCAATATAAGTAATTGGCTCAATTACATGTGGATGCGTGCCAATAATAATATCGGCTCCTAAAGAAGCTAAATATTCAGCCTGACTTTTTTGTTCATCTGTCGGTTCTGTTCGATATTCAGTGCCCCAGTGCATAGAAACTAAAAGTAAATCAACATCATCTCGGACCGCCTCAATATCTCTTTTGGCCTGTTCATCGCTATATAAATTAACTAAATACTCTTTACCACTAGGCACACTTATCCCATTAGTACCATAAGTATAAGAAAGTAAAGCATATTTAATTCCATTTTTTTCCTTAATATTAATTTTCGAAGCCTCTTCAAACGAAGCATAACTACCAGCAGTTAAAACGTCTTTAGTTTTCCAATAATTAGCTGAATTAATAACTGCTTGCTCTCCTCGATCCAAAGTATGATTAGTTGCTAAATTAACGATATTAAATCCCGCATCAATCATGGCATCACCAAACTCCTGTGGTGAATTAAATGTCGGATAATCCGATAAACCAATCTCTGTCCCACCTAAAATTGTCTCTTGGTTATAAAAAGCCAAATCATATTTTGAAACAATCGGTTTAATATACTCTAACTGACTAGTAAAATCATAAACACCGTTTTTATAAGCATCATTATAAACTGAACTATGAAGTAAAGCATCACCAACCATCACTAAACTAAGTTTACTAACTTCTTCCTTACTTTCATTCTTTTCTTTAGATTCAATTTCATCACTATTTTCTCCTTTATCTAGAAAAAATAATAAACCAAATAGCACTAAACCTACAGCTAAAACACCTAAAATCCACTTAACTACTTTCATACTTCACCATTAATTACAGCTTCCACCAATACTTTGAACATAATTATTTAAAGCCGTTTTCCCTTCTTCATTATTAGTCGCACTCGTAAAATAAGTACCATTAATCTCATCTATTTCAGAGCCACTAATACTTTTTCCATCTAAAACATAACTAGTAACCATACCGTCCTTTAGAGTAAACACCGCTTCTTTGCCTTCAACAATGCAGCTAACCTCTTCACCGCTACTAGTACATCCACTTAACATAAACATTAAAAATCCAACAAATAATATTCTTTTCATTTTCGCTCCTCCTACATTAACGGCGCAAACGCCATCAAAATTTGTCTTTTTAAACGTTGTAATTTCGTTAATTTTATTTCACTAAGTTTAACTTCCTTAGATTTTTTTAAAGTTTCTAAAAAATCATTTTTAATCTTATCAATCACCCTAGCTTTATAAAGCCAAACACCATTTTCAAAATGTAAATATAAACTCCGATAGTCCAAATTAACCGTTCCCACCGTCGCATACTCATCATCAACAATAAATGTTTTCGCATGAATAAAGCCTGGTAAATACTCATATATCCTAACTCCACTTTCCATCAGCTGATCGTAATAAGATTTTGTTACCTCATTAATTAATTTTTTATCTGGAATACTTGGAGTAATAATTCTTACATCAATTCCACTTTTAGCAGCCACACATAAAGCTGTAACCATTTCATTATCGATAACTAAATAAGGCGTTGTAATATAAATATATTTATTCGCTTTATTGATCATATTTAAATAAATTATTTCCCCTGTTGCTTCATGATCCCAAGGATTATCACAATAAGGAATAATATAACCATCAGAATGTATATTTCTAAGATTTTCTTCCAAAGGTTTATAAGCTTTATAACTATATTTCGTACCTCTAATAAAATCCCACATGGACATAAACATAATAGCCATATTCCAAACTGCTTTACCTTTAAGCATAATTCCGTTATCTTTCCAATGACCATATTTTATAATTTCATTGATATATTCATCAGCTAAATTAATGCCCCCAGTAAAAGCAATATATCCATCAATAATTACCATCTTCCTATGATCACGATTATTAAACTTTGACCTTAAAAGTGGAATAAAACGATTAAACGAACAAGCTTTAATTCCATAACTCTCTAAAGTTTGATAATACTTATTCGGTAAAGTCATAATACAGCCCATATCATCATAAATAAACCTAACCTCCACACCTTCTTGAACTTTTTCTTTTAAAACATCTAAAATACTGTCCCACATCTTACCAGAAGAAACAATAAAAAATTCCATAAAAATATATCTTTTAGCCTTCTTTAATTCTTCTAACAGTCTTTCATAGTATTCCTCACCTAAAGCAAAATATTCATATTCCGTATTTTGACATAATGGAGAAAGTGAATACTTCGTAATATAAGTGGCTTGATTATAAGCATTCATACTGTCATTTTTCAACTTGTCCATAACTTCTTTATCTTGCGTTAAATTACGTCGCTGATGATAATAAATATCCTGCATTTTTCTTTTTTCCCATCTATTAAGTTGAACCCCGCCAAATAAAGCATAAATTAACACACCAACTACTGGCAAAAGAAATAATACCATTATCCAAGCAATTTTATAACCCGGATTAGTTCTGCCATTAATAATATACACAGCTACAACAATACCTAAAAGATAATTAAAAATGTAAAAATAAATGAAATCAACATTAAATTTCCAAAATACTCCCACTAAAAACAATAATTGGACAATTAAAAGAATTGCCACCAAAACCACCCTATGCGTAAAAAAACTTAAAAATCGGCCAACTAATTTCATCCTATCACCACGCTATTAACTACTTAAATTATACCCTATTTCCTGAAAATATACAAGAATTTGACAATATCCTTAAAACTGCTATACTATTAACCAATTTTTGGGAAAACTCTCCCACTAAATAAAAAGGTGGTTATTATGCAAAATAAAGAAAAATTCGCTGAAGGCATTTCCTTTAAAAAAGTCTTTTGGATTTTTATCATCGGTTGTATCTTTGGTTGTATTATGGAAATGCTTCTGCACTTCTTTAAATATGGTGAGTGGGTATCACGTCAAGGCTTAATTTATGGGCCTTTAAATCCTGTTTATGGTTTAGGTGCCGCCGCTTTCACAATATTTTTAGGTAAACAAAAAAATATTTTTATTATTTTTATCATATCCGCACTACTTGGTGGTTCTTTTGAATACATCTGCTCATTAGTTCAAGAACATGTTTTTGGAACTATTTCATGGGATTATAGTAATCAGCCCTTCAACATCAACGGAAGAACATCTTTAAAATATATGATATATTGGGGACTTCTTGGAGTTTTATTTATCAAACTAATTTATCCATTTTTATCTAAATGGATTGAAAAAATCCCAATAAAAACCGGTAATATTATTACCATTATCATGCTAATTTTTATAATCATTGATTGCGCTATTTCAATTATGGCTGGCTGTCGTCAAGACCAAAGACAAAAAGGTAATGAAGCCAATACTTATATAGAAGTCTTTTTAGATACTCATTACCCCGACTCTAGATTAGATAAAATATTTGAAAACAAAAAAAGTGCCTAAAATGGCGCTTTTATTTTATACTAGCTTTAATAAATGAATCAAATAACGGGTGACATTTTGTTGGCCTACTTTTAAACTCTGGATGAAACTGACAACCAATAAAATGCTTTTTACCTGGTAATTCCGCAATTTCTACTAGATTACTAGCTTCATTAATCCCTGAAAATACTAAACCTTTTTTCTCTAAAATCTCACGATATTCATTATTAAATTCATAACGATGGCGATGTCTTTCTTTAATATGTTCACATTTATAATCATCATAGGCTAATGTTCCTTTTTGAATCCTACAATCATAATTACCTAATCTTAAAGTACCACCCATATTAATAATATTTTTTTGCTCTGCCATCAAATCAATGACCGGTTCCGGGCAAACATCATCAAATTCTCTAGAATTAGCTTCTTTTATTCCACAAACATTCCGAGCAAACTCAATTACCGCTAGTTGCATTCCTAAACAAATACCTAAAAACGGAATATCATTTTCCCTTGCATAAGTAATTGCTTTAATCATTCCTTCAATGCCTCGTTCACCAAAGCCTCCAGGAACAATAATCCCTTTCGTGTTTTTAAACACTTTCTTTAAATCGGCTCCTTGTTCTAACATTTCACTATCAACCCAATTAATATTAATTTTTGTATGATACTTATAACCCGCATGTCTAAGTGACTCAGCTACTGAAAGATAGGCATCGTGTAATTCCACATATTTCCCTACTAAAGCAATTTCAATTTCCTTATCCAAGTTATCCGTAACATCAATTAATTTTTTCCACTCTTTTAAATTAGCTTTCTTCTTTTCCATACCAAACTGCTCTAAAATTATTTCATCAGCACCTTGATTATAATAATTAATTGGAATCTGATAAATATTCTTAACATCCACCGAATCAATAATATGTTCCTTAGGAATACTGCAATACAAAGCAATTTTACTCTTTAAATGATTATCCAAAGCAATTGGACTTCTCGTTACAATCATATCCGGCTGAATTCCCAAACTTCTAAGTTCGATAACTGAGTGCTGCGTCGGTTTTGTTTTAAGTTCATCAGAGCCATAAATAAATGGCACTAAAGTCGTATGTACAAAAAATGTATCTTCCTTTCCTTTTTCATTACCAATTTGTCTTAAAGCCTCAATAAACGCTTGTGATTCAATATCCCCAATCGTTCCTCCAATTTCGGTAATAACAATATCCGCTCCACTAGTAATACCAGCTTCATAAACTTTATTTTTAATTTCATTGGTAATATGCGGAACAATTTGAACCGTCGCCCCCAAATAATCTCCGCGTCTTTCTTTTTCAATAACTGAAGAATAAATCTTCCCAGTTGTAATATTAGAAGTATAATTTAACTCCTCATCGATAAATCTTTCATAATGACCCAAATCAAGATCTGTTTCCGATCCATCAGCTGTTACAAACACCTCACCATGTTGAAATGGACTCATCGTTCCAGGATCCACATTAATATAAGGGTCAAACTTCTGCATAAACACCTTATATCCCCTAGATTTTAAAAGTAACGCTAGCGAAGAAGCCGTAATTCCTTTACCTAAACCAGAGACAACTCCACCAGTTACAAATACATATTTAGCCATCAAATACCTCCTTCAAAGAAAAAACCACACTCCTGAGAGTATGGTTGGCTCTCTTTCATTATAACACACTTCCTCTAAAATAAAGAATTTTTTTTACACTTTTTTTACTTTTTATTCTCAAGCAAAAACCACCTTAGTTCAATGAACTAAAGTGGTTATACAATAAAACCTAAATTTTATTCCTTAGACACTTCTTCTTTTTCTGATAAAATAATCTTAACCTTATTCGTTCCTACATCCGCACCAGCTGCAATACTTTGACCAGTCACATAACCGTAACCATCGATTTCATAATCATATTCTAAAGCATTCATTAAATAAATAACTTCACTTCTTGAATATCCCGTTAAATTTGGCATCTTATTTTGGTCACCATTAGTAATCAAAAATACTTTATCATATGAAAGTACAGTCTCACCTTTACTTGGATACTGACTAATAATCTTATCCCCGCTACCAATAACTACTGGTGTAATCCCTTTTAATTCTAAATCTTTCTTAATATCTTCTGTTTTTTTATTAATATAAGAATCTAAAGTCAATGACTCCATATCACTATTACTCGTAACATCTGTAAACATATTTTTATATTTAGCAATATTTTTCATTAAATTAGTAACCGCAGTACTGAGCATATTAGAAGTACCAACATTTGGCCTTTTAATTGCTGCATAAATAATGATTTCTGGATCATCCTTAGGGAACATTCCAGCAAATGAATAAACATAAGCATTATCACCCTTTAAATATCCTCCCGATTCATTATCCGCAATTTGAGCCGTACCTGTTTTACCAATAACATCAAAGCCTTCGATTTTATACTTTCTTCCTGAAGCATTTGGATCATCACTATTTACCACGTTATACATTAACTCTTTCATTTTTTCAATCGTACTTTGACTTACCAGTCTACCTGTTTCTTCAACTTCTCTTTTATAAGTTGTTTTTCCAGTATTAGGATCAACAATCTTAGACACAATATGTGGTGTAAGCTCTTTACCATTATTAGAAATTAAGGTTAAAGCCTTTAAGTGCTGGATAACCGTCGTACTAATACCTTGTCCAAACGCCGCATTCGCAACTTCAACTGGATATTTAAAGCCTAAAGAACCTGAGACTTCACGTGATAAATCTACACCTGTTGTCTTTCCAAAACCATATTTGTTAAAACACTCTCTTAAATCTTCCTTATCAATAAAATTATCAATCATCGAACTAACTCCGACATTACTAGAATACTCATAACCTTTATCATATGTGATTGTTCCCCAACCATCGTTATTCCAGTCACGAATCGTCGCATCAGCCACTTCAATACTACCCGATTTAAAAGTAGCTGACCCATCATAAGTACCTTTTTCCATCGCACACATATAAGTATACGTTTTCATCGTACTTCCTGGCTCAAAAGCATTAGAAACTAATGGATTTTCATAACTAGTAATGTTACGAATATTGGGATTAAAAGAAGGAGTTGAAGCCGAACCTAAAATATCTCCCGTTTTCGCATCCATAACTGCTATAATCGTCCAATCGGGTTCATACTCTTCCTGCATCGCCTTAGCTTCTGTTTCCACAAATCTTTGAATACTAGAATCCAAAGTCAAATAAATATCACTACCATCAATCGCATCGATTCGCGTCTCTGAAGTATCAGGAATCTTATAACCAAAACGATCTCTTTGATACTGTAAATAACCATCCGTACCTTTTAATACATCATCAAATCTCGCTTCAATACCAAGTTCACCATCAATACTCGTAGTAATCTTTCCATCACTATCTATTGTTTCATTAGTCTTGGCATAGCCTAAAATATAAGAGGCAAAATCACCATTTGGATAATAACGTTTATAAGTTTCCGTAAAATCAATTCCTGGTAAATTTAAATCCTCAATTTCACTTTTCTTAAGTTCCGTAATATTCTTACCAGCCGTACCCAGTTCAATTTGATACTTACCTTCCTCTTTCCCCTTTTCTAAACGAGCCTTTATATCAGCCGCATCAGTCTCCAAAACTTCGGCTAAAGCATTAGCTGTACTATCGATATCCTTAACATGATTAATTTCCGTTTTGGTACTACGGCTTTCATCTAAATAACCAATTATCGTATAAGAAGTTACATTGTTAGCCAAAATATTACCTGTAACATCAAAAATCGTTCCTCTTTTAGCCGTGAGTGTCTGCGAAACGGTATTACGATTACTCGCAAACTCTTGAATATTAGTCCCATTTACCGTTGGCGATAAAGCTAAATAACAATACCTTCCAAACAAAATAACTAGGCATAGAAAAAAAACAAAAAAGACTTTTTGTGGGAATTTCCATATATTGCTTTTTTGCTTTTTCTTTTTCACGTTAACACCTCTATTCATCGACTACGATTATATTATCATTATTATACGCTAAACCCATTTCTTTGACAACTCCATCAACATTTTCAAAAGAAGTAAGTTCATTAAACTTCATTGTCAAACTTTCATTAGTTTTTTCTTGTTCATCGATGTTATATTTAATTTCTTCAATGCTCATTTTCATTTCACTAATTGAAGCTCCGCAAAAAGTCTTAATTCCAAGAGAAAAGACAAAGGCAAAGATAATCACAAAATATAATAATCTTTCTCCTTTGGTTATTTTAGCTTTTTTTACTCTTTTTTTAGCCATATTATCTAAACCCTTTCTATTACTCTTAATCTTGAACTTCTTGCTCTAATATTATTTTCTATTTCATCATCACTCGGTTTTACATTCGTAATCACCTTAAATTTAGGTTTTAAAGCATCAGGGATAACCGGTAATTTTTCTAATTCTTTTGGTATTTCACTAACTTCCCTAAAAATTCGTTTGCAAATTTTATCTTCTAAAGAGTGAAATGTAATCACACATATTCTCCCGCCCGGTTTAAGTAACTTTAAAGCATCTTTTAAAGCTATTTCCAAAACATTTAATTCGTCATTAACTTCGATTCTAATCGCTTGAAATACTTTACGAGCTGGATGCCCCTTCTTACGATATTTTTCCGGCACATTATTTTTAATAATCTCCGCTAATTCTAAAGTCGTTTCAATTTTTTTATTAGCTCTTTCAAGAACAATCCCTTTCGCAATACTTTTCGCATACTTTTCTTCACCATATTTATAAAAAATGTTGGTTAACTCTTCTAAAGAATAATTATTAACAACTTCATAAGCTGTTAGTGGATTATTTCTATCCATTCGCATATCTAAATTGGCATCTTTGTGAAAACTAAAACCTCTTTCCGCATTATCTAATTGCGGTGAAGATACCCCTAAATCAAATAAGAAACCATCGACTAAAACATTACGTTTTCCAAGTTCCTCTTTTAAATTTTTAAAATTACTATAAATAATTTCATAATTAGAACCTGTTTTTTCTAATTTCTTATTTGCTTCTTTTATCGCTTCTTTATCTTGATCAAAAGCATAAAGAAAGCCTTCGGGAATTTTTTCTAAAATTCTTTGACTATGTCCACCATATCCTAAAGTTGCATCGACAATTATACTATTCTTTTTTAAATTTAAATACTTGATACTTTCTTCAAGCAAAACACTTATATGCATTATAGATTACCTGAAAATAAATTGTCGGCAATTTCTGATAGATTGTCTTCATTTTCGGAAATAAAGTTATTCCACCTTTCTTCACTCCAAATTTCAAGACGATCTCCAACTCCGATAATGGTGCAGTCTTTTTTCAAATCAGCATATTTCATAAGTGGTGAAGCGATATTTATACGTCCCTGTTTATCAAATCCTAAAGTAGAAGCTCCTGATAAGAAAAAACGCATAAAATTACGAGCATCTTTAACATTAGGTAATTCTTGATACTTACTTACTATCTTATCCCACGTGTTTTTTGGATAAACAAATAAGCAACCATCTAGCCCGCGGGTAACCACAAAACTTTCGCCTAATTCATAACGAATTTTCGAAGGAATTGTTAATCTTCCTTTATCATCTATTGTGTGATGATATTCACCCATGAACATAAAATCACCCACTTTCACCCACTTATATACACTGTATACCACAATTTTACCCTTTAATTACCCAAAAGTAAAGACTTTTTCCATATTTTTCACTTATTTTTTAAAGTTTTTACAAACAAAATTTGCCAAACAAAAAAATAAGCATATCCAAAATACTTATCTTCTTTAATTTACAATAACATAAGGATTTTCTTTTGTCCCTTGGCCACATAATTTTAAGTTTGAAGTCAAATAGAGCGTTGGCACTACATAGCTTAAATAAGTAACTTGATTATTTACATTTAAATTTCCCCAATAGCTTATCCGAAACACAGTCATACTATTATTATAAGTTGAAAGAGTCCACACATAATCATTGCCCGGTCCAATACTATAAATCCAATTAGTAGTTAAACATAGTTGAGCATTTTCATTAGCTAGCTTAAAATTACCACACTGTTCATTATTGCTATTAGCTCTTAAATACTCAGAAGCCGTAATTAATCCAACATGACCATTCCATGTGGTTCCATTTTCATCGCTGATTTGATCAGCTAAATCATCATTAACTAATTCCACAGCACCTGTTGACCAAGTGTGAGTTATTACTTTATCAAAGTCTAATAACGTTTGTAAGTATTCTTCATTTAAATAGGTGTTCAAAGTTGCTGGACGAGTCCAATCATTTGAATTTGTATCATCCCAGGCTCTATTTCCAATACTTTCATTCCGCATGATTTTAAGTGTCCCATCACTTTCAACACTTATGATTCGCCATGTTTCTCCACTAAAAGTTATATAATTGTTTGGATTCGCTCCTTTATATGTATATTTCCCTTCTTCATATTCATCTTTATAAAGTCCATCCCCTACATCTACAACATTTTTTAAAAGTAAGTCTTTTACAATAGTTCCATTGCACATTATATTCCCTTTAGCCGTTATATTTAAATTGGTTTGAAAAGCCGCATAACCACCAATCATAATAAATAAAAAGCTAATTAATGATACAACGATTATTCTTCTTTGCTTTTTGTTCCTTCTTGTCCTTCTATGTCTCCCCATCTTTATCCACACCTTTCTTTTTTATCATAACACATTTC
Organism: uncultured Bacilli bacterium; assembly: GCA_944358495.1. Lineage (GTDB taxonomy): Bacteria > Bacillota_I > Bacilli_A > RF39 > UBA660 > Coprosoma. The sequence goes on along the minus strand of CALVRF010000003.1, from coordinate 18,086 downwards.
ATCTCAAAAGTACATGCATTAAATGTAGTTTATTAGATTAATCCCATAAGATAATATAAGTGGTGATACATTATGGAAATAAAAAAAGATGATAACAAATACATTTATGTCATCGTTGGGAAAAACATTAAAAGGATTAGAAAAGCCCATCATTTAACCCAAATGCAATTAGCTGACTTAATTGGTTATAATGAGGGAACCGTTGCCAACATCGAAAACAGTAGCTATCAAACATTTAGTTTAGAATTTATCTATATCATTTCAAAAAAGCTAAACGTTCCAATGTCTGAATTTTTCAAAAATATTGATTGAATGCAAAAAGAAGTCCATGGACCTCTTTTTTAATAATAAATACAAGAACCTAGTAAAATAGCAAGTAAGATATATAATACTAAAATAATTAAATATCCGCTATTGTTACTACGAACTTCACCACATGTATTTCCACATGGATTTTCATGATTGCAAGCCATAATTACCCCTTTCTAGAGGCTTAAATATAAGCCCCAAGTATGATTATCAAAAGAATAAATAATACTAAAACGATTGCAGCTGCACTTACGCCTGTGTTACACATATAAATCATCCTCCTTTTTGTCTTTTCACATTATTTTATGGTAAATGAGGATTTATGTGAGTACTATTATGAAAATTACTTAAAAAATGTTGTTTTTTCTAAGGAAATTTGCTATTATTAATATGTATGAAAAAGTAAACATACATCATGAAAGGAAGACAAACAGATGAAAAAAACATTATTAACCTTAGGGGTATGTGCTTTAACTATTGGTCTAGTTGGCTGCGGACAAACCCCTACACTTAAAAACGGTGAAGAAGTCGTTGCCTCAGTTGATGGCAAAAAATTTACAGCAGAAGATTTATACCAAGAACTAAAAGCGCAAGGTGGACAAGCTACTTTAGTTAATATGATTGATGAAGTGATCGTTAATAAAGAAATCGAAACTGATGAAGATGCCGAAACTTATGCTGAATCTCAGCTTGAATCATATAAATCATCTTATGAAAGCTATGGTCAAGATTTTAACGATGCCTTAAACCAAGCTGGTTATAAAGATGAAGATGACTTCAAAGATGCTTTAATCTTAGAATACAAGAAACAAGTAATCGCTGAAAACTATGTTAAAGACCAAATTACCGACGCCGAAATCGAAGAATATTATGAAGACAATATTTATGGTGATATTGAAGCTAGACATATTTTAATTTCCCCAGAAACTACTGATGACATGTCTGATGAAGAAAAAGATGAAGCTGAAGAAAAAGCTAAAAAAGAAGCCGAAGATATTATCAAAAAATTAGACGATGGTGAAAGTTTTGCCGACTTAGCTAAAGAATATTCTGATGATTCAGGAACTGCCTCTAATGGTGGTAAATTAACCGTTACTTATGGTGATGTTGTGGATGAATTCTGGGATGCTGTAAGTAAATTAAAAAATAAAACCTATACTGAAGAACCCGTAAAATCTGAATATGGTTATCACATCATTTATCGTATCAGTCAAAAAGATAAACCAAGTTTAAATGACGTTCGTGATGATATTATTGATGACCTTACTGAAGAAAAATTAAATAATGACTCTTCTCTACAAACTGAAGCTTTAGACGAACTTAGAAAAAAATATAATTTAAAAATTAACGATAGTGACTTAGAAGAAGCGTATAACGATTCTATTAAAGAAGCTTTAGCCCAAACAGAAGAAAACAGTTCAAATTAACGAACTGTTTTTTCTATGAAATTATTAATGTCTTCCATCTTAAACCCTTTGCTATAAAGTTTATTTTTTAGTTTATATATTAATTCATCACCATCATATTTTCTCGAAAGTTTATTATATATTTTTTCTATTTCTTTATTAACCATGTCACTGCTCAAATGAACATTAGTTAAAACCTCATTAATGTCTTCTCTAGCATACCCTAAATTCACTAAATAAATCATTAATTTTTGTTTTAAAATAAATTCTGAATATTTGGTATTTGCTTTCACTTTTTTCATAACTATTTTATTTAAATGCTCTTTAATTACATTATCATCAATACCCGCTATAACTGCATCAATAACTTCCTTATCAATTTTATGTTCTTCCAAATTTTTCGCAATTTTAAATGGCCCATCTAATGATAAATTAATTTTATCATTAGTATAAGCTTTTGCAAACCTTAAGTCATCAATTAAACCAATTCTTTTTAAAGTTTCAATTATTTTCTCTTTATCCTCATCCGTAATCGCGTTTTTATCCAAATATTTTCTGATCTCCATTTCACTTCTAAGTCTTCGTTCAATCATTTTTAAAGTTTTATGATAGCTCTCATAATAAATCGTATCCGTATGGATTTTATTTAAAAGATCGCTATCGATAAATTTATCAAATAATAAATTATTTTCTAAAATAACATCGTCAAATGTATTAATAACCTCCCCATTATCCAAAGTTATTTTATACTTGGTTCCTTTTTTTTGAATTTTTTCTATCTTCATTTTTTCACCCAAACATATTATAACAAACATTTGTTCAAACATCAATGAAATTAATAACAAAAAAAATTGCTTTTCAGCAATATTTTTAATGCCCCTTAATATGTATTAAGTTATTAGAAACTTCTTCAAGAGCTCTTCCTAAATATTTAGTTGACTTATATTCATTTTCTTTCATTTGAAAATGACCAGTCTCCTCCATTTCTTTAGCTCTTTTAGCCACTACATTAACTAATAAATATTTAGAGCCAACTTGTGTTAACAATTTATCTATTGAAGGATATAACATATATAATCACGCTCCTATAATTGATAATATACCAAACCAATTTAAAATACAACTAATATCTAACAATTTGACATTATTTAACACATTCCCTTAGACCATCTAAAACACAATACATAGCCCAAGTATCTTGTTTACAATACTCCACTAACTTTTGATATTTATGTTTAAAATCCGGCTCCTTCATAAGTGGAAACTTCGCATACGTAACTAAAGCTTCTACACCATTACCGATTTCCATGCCTTTGTAAGTTAAATCTGAAAATAAAGGCAAAACTTTTTTAATCGAAAATGAACCATTCATATCCCGATTATAATAGTTAAACATCATTGCCTCTTTTTTATCATAGCCTAATTCTTCATACATCACTGTTTTCGTCTTAACAATATTCATCAAATCAAAAATCATATCTCTTATTTTTAGTAACTTTTCTCTATACTTTGGGAAAATATCCGCCAGTTCCTTAATCCGCGTTTTCTCAAAAGAATCATTATAAACTAACACTGTCCCAACATCTCCAATTAACTCACACATTAACTTAATTAATTCTTCACGATGATCCAAATGATCAGGAGCTAAATACCCATAATGGTCTTTATCCTTATCACAAATTCCCGGTTCTTTTTCGATATGTAAAGAAAACTGAAATACTGACTGAGTATAACACTTCTCACCATTATACCGTGGTAACGGACAAGGAAAAGTTTCAAAATCCAAATGATAAATTGGATACTTTAATAAATTAATACCATCTATAATTTTATTCTTATTAATATAAGGTTTGCCACTTTCAGTTACCCTTCTTTGAATAACATTTTTCTCCCTAGATAACCATGATTCTGGAATATCCAGCATATTCACATAACCCTCATTAATTAAATCAAAGCGTTCATGTTTAATCCCCTTTTCATCCTTAAAACCGTGGTGACCATCTAAATAAGCCATAATAGAATTAACCTCTGGTAACTTAGTAAAGCAAAGATTGCAAAATTTACACTTAGTTGTCTTTTTAAATTCACAATAATCACCCAAAGGAACTTCATCTGCTTTTAAATCATTAATATAACCTGCTAACCTTTTTCGGTCTAAGTCAATCTTATCCATATAATCTTTAGTCACATTTGTCAAATCAATATAAGCAATAATCTCATTACCAAAAGCATCGGTATCATACACCGGCTGACCATCTTCATATTTGCCATCAAAGACATAAGAAGCATTTAAAACTGCCAAATAATATTTTACTTTATTCAGTTTATCTTCCTCGTTATTATCCATCAAATCATGTTCAATGATATACCTTTGCACCGCTAAATCATAGACATAACGTCCAGCTGCCCCAAACCTATCAAATAACTTAGTTCGGTAAAACTCATACTTCTCCTTCGGGATATATTTATTAATATCCACCTCTAAATCTTCTAATAAATAATATATACCATCTGCTCCTTTTTTAAAAATTGATTGTAATTTATTATTCTTTTTAAATCCCAAACTAAAAAACTTAGTTGTCGTTGTCGCTTTAACCTCAATAATGTTAAAGGCCTTATCAGTTTCATTATAAATGTCGACATAACATAAATAACGAATATTATCAATCAATGAATCAAAGCTTTCCTGCTCTAAAGTAGAATCCGAATATTTAAATGTTCCTGAAAAATATTTAGGAGCCAAATGGCCAGCCAATAATTCCACCTGATTGTAATAAGGTAGCATAACCTCTAGGTGTTCATTTTTAATGTCGATCAAATCATTCCCAGCATCATCATACATATCGCTTAAAATTTCCTTAAGCAAATCTTCTTCTTCCTCTTTTTTATATTCTTCCAAAGTCACCATACTTTGAAGTTTATCTTTTTTTAAATTATCCAAAGCTACATATCTTGGACATCTACTATAATTAATAAAATTGGTTTTTGTAATTGCCATATCATCACCCATACACAAAAAACTAGCTATAACTAGTCTAAATTATTTAAAGTCTTAATAAAAGAAACATAAACTAATTTCAAATAATCTCTTTTTTGTAGTTTATTAATCCAAGCTTTAGGAATATCATCATATCCGTAAATAATACCCGCCAAAGCTCCAGTCAAAGCCCCAATCGTATCAGCATCACCACCTAAATTAATAGCCCCAATAACTGCTTGCTCAAAATTTTCAGTATTACATACACACCAAATAACCGCCTCTAGAGTATCAACAACATAACCAGTTGAGGAAATATTATTTAAAGAATAATCGATAACGTTATCAAATAATAAGCGCTCATATGCTTTTATACTTTCATCAGCAAAAGCTGAATAATCTAATTTTTTTATCTTTTCATAACTAGCAAAAGCATCAAAACCTTCTAATAAAAACATGGTATACCTTGCTAAAATATAACAACCTAAACAACTAATTTCATGACGATGTGTCAGTGACGAAACATCACAAACCATATCGATAATTTCATCCTCTGTCATCTTCGTCATAAAAGCATAAAAAGCTATCGGTATCATTCTCACTAGTGAACCATTGCCATTAAAATTGATTCCTTCCATCCCCGCTTCTATCACCGGAATGCCAGTTTTATATCTTTCAACCGCTTTTAAACAAGTTCTTCCAATATCAAAAGCTTCACCAGTTGATGTATATTTACCAAAATCAATCCATTCAATAATTTTCTCCATAATATCTCGACAATCAACTTGTTTTTTAGCCATAATTGATGACATTGTCGCAATCAGCATCGAACTATCATCTGACCAAGAACCTGCTGGAAGCTTATAATTTTCGTTATCTAGCATCGTCGTAACCGGCCTTTTAACCAATTCTTCACGGCTAGCAAATTCAAGTGGAACTCCCATCGCATCACCAACTAAAAATCCATAATATCCTGCTTTTATTTTCTTCATCCCATCACTTCCATTAAGTTATTTAATAATTTCATAAATTAATTCTGGTTTACTAACCTCATTCTCACTAAAAGTAAAGGCATCTAAGACATCACTAACAATAACGGGCTTATCATCATAATAAACAGTCACTAAACTTTCACCATTAAGGACTTTATCACCAATCTTTTTATGTAACACCATTCCCACAGCCGGATTAATAACATCATTCTTAGTTAATCTACCAGCACCTAATTTACGAGCAATTTCCCCAATTTTCAAAGTATCAATATGTTTAATATAACCATCTTTATCTGAAAGAACTTCCACCGTTTTATCAGTAACTTTAATGCCAGCTAAATCACCATTTTGATATTTAACTAATTCCTCTAATTTTTCATAACCAGATCCCATCTTTAAAGCGTTTTCTACATACTCAATCGCTTCTTCGATCGGTGTTCCTTTATCTAAATATAACATAAGTGATCCTAAATTAATAACTAAGTCATTTAAATCATCTGGGCCATTTCCTTTTAAAGTAGCAATGCTTTCTAATACTTCAAGTGCATTGCCGACTGCATATCCCAACGGCTCATCCATATTAGTAAGTACGCATATTGTCTCTTTACCACTTAACTGACCAATTTTAACCATCACTCTAGCCAATTCTTTAGCTTCTGATAAAGTAGTCATCAAAGCTCCATTGCCAACTTTTAAATCAATAACAATTTTCGAAGCTCCGCTAGCTAATTTTTTACTCATAATGCTAGAGGCAATTAAAGGAATTGAATCTACCGTCGAAGTCACATCTCTAAGGGCATAAATCTTTTTATCAGCTGGACATAAATTACCCATTTGGCTTACTAATGCCACCCCGATATCATCAACCTGCTTTTCTAAGTTCTCTAAAGTCATACTTGTTTGAAAACCAGGAATAGATTCTAATTTATCAATCGTTCCGCCAGTATGGCCTAGACCACGACCGCTCATTTTGGCAATTTTCACTCCTAAAGCAGCCATCAAAGGAGCCAAAACAATCGTCGTTTTATCACCAACGCCACCTGTCGAATGCTTATCTATTGAATCAAAACCTAATTCAATCACATCACCGCTATGTAACATTACATCGGTTAAATCAATAATTTCTTTGTCCGTCATACCTTTAAGTTTAATCGCCATTAATAAAGCACTCATTTGATAATCTGGGATTTCACCATTGACATACCCCATAACTGCAAAATCTATTTCGGCTTTATTTAACTCTATGCCATTACTTTTCTTTTCAATAATTTCTAAAATATCCATTTTATCACCTTTCTTGCCAAATACATTATCTAGTACGACCCACATAAATAATTATACCATATTTTTATAACAAATTATTATAACAAAGGCACAAAAAAAGAAAACTTTTAAAGTCTTCTTAACGCATTCTTTTATCAATTAACTTAGCTATCCTCACTGGATTCGCATATAGCCTATCATACAATTTCGGATAATGTTTAAGCTCACTTAAAATTTCTAAATCTCTTTTTGGTAATTTAACAACATAGTCAGTTTCATCTTCAGCTACCACATTAACTTCACGACCAGATAATTCGTCAAGCGATATGTTCAAAGTATCTGCTAGTTTTAGAAAGTTCTCCAAAGTCGGTGTTCTATCACCACTTTCATACCAACAAATAGATACTTTAGACACACCAATTTTTCTAGCCAAATCATCCTGTGATAGTCCCTTGCTTTTTCTTACCTCACTTAATAATCTTCCATTAATTTTATTCATATTATCACGTTATCTCCTCGTTAACGATATTATAACAAAATGCAAACAAAAAAAGTTAACATTTCACTTAAAGTTAACTTTTGCCTATTCTTTTATTCCAAGCAGATACTACTTTTTCAGTTTCCATAACTAATTTACGATATAAACTATTATATTTTTTTATTTCATTAATAATTTTAATATCTTCCTTTGCTAAATGAATAACATAATCAGTGTTGTCACTAGTAACACTAAGATCTCGACCTAAAACATATTCTGGTGTTACGTGCAAAATATCAATAATTCGTAAAAACACATCCAAACTAGGAGAACGCTCTTCATTTTCATATTGAGAAATAGCCGATGAACTAACTCCTACCATCATCCCCAAAGTCTCTTGTGTTAATTTCGCATCAAGCCGTGCTTTTTTAAGTCTTTCACCAATCATGTTATTCACCAAGACCTCTCATTATGTTCATTATAACAACCATAAAACGTCACTTCATCAATATTAACTTTAAGTTATCTTTTTTCTTGAAATTAACGCAAAGTTAATATATAATGGATTATAAAGAGATAGGAGGAAAAAAATGGTCGAATTAAAAAAAATAAGAAAGAAAAAACATTTAAGCTGTAAAGAAATGGCCGAAAAATTGAATATTAGTAAACCGTTTTATTGGCAAATTGAAAATAAAAAAAGACGTCTTTCATATCCTATGGCTATGAAAATCGCCTATATTTTAGGAACAAAACCCGATAAAATTTTCTATGATGAATTCAAAGATGAATTATTAGGGATTACTAAAGCTAAAAGCAAGAACTAGTCTTGCTTTTTACTTGATAAAAATGTCACTTTTTCCGCAATGACTTCCGTAATAAAACGTTCGCCATCATCCGTTTGATAACGACTTGTTTGAATGCGGCCTTTTACACCAATCAAATCACCTTTTCGGCAATAATCCGTCGTACTTTGAGCAACACCTTGCCATAACTTACACCCAATAAAATCGGTGTCATATTCCCCATTTACATTCTTATAACTACGTGGAACCGCTAATGTAATACGTGCAACTTTCTTACCCGTTTCCGTCTCATAAAGCTCCGGCTCATTAGCTAGTCTCCCAACTAAAACTGTTTGATTTAACATAATATTTCCTCCTTCCGCCTTAACTATAACAGTTAAACCAAAAGGACGCAAACGCCAAAAATAGGAAAACCATGGTCTAAAAACCCTTAGTTTTCCTATTTTCGTTATAGACAATTTCTAGTTTTTAAAGTTTCAAACCACACCAATTTAGAAAATTGGGCATTCTAACTTTATTGTTGTTTCTGTAACCTCACCAGTTGCATAATCGATATTAACCGTAGCCACCGTTTTATCTTCGTCACAATCAGCTAAATTATCTAACTCATAGTTTTCGCCATTTTTATTAGCTTCCTTAAGCATCTTTAATGTAACTTTATAAGCTGAAGCTCCTGTATTCACACTCATATACTTATCAAAATAATCCTCTGACGTCACCGCCATCGTTTCTTCCAAAGATTCATTATGGTTTTGATACCACAAATAACCCCCAACTAAAGCTCCAACTAAAATAACTAAGATGACCAAGATAACGATAATTTTAATTTTCCCACTTTTTTTCTTTTCCATCGTACATTTCCTCCTTAAAAATAACTCTTAAGTAAAGCATTAAGCTCCACTGCATATTCCATTGGTAGACTTTCTCTAAATTCTTCGATAAAGCCCATAATTAATAATTCTTGAGCTTTCTCTTCATCAAGTCCCCTACTCATTAAATAAAATAATTTATCCTCATCTAGCTTTGAAACCGTCGCTTCATGCTCTAAATAAGATGAATTGTTTTCGACGATATTCTTTGGTATGGTATCACTCTTTGATTTATCATCTAAGATAATTGTATCACACTTTATGATACTTTTAGAATTAATTGCATTTTTATCAATATGCACCGTTCCCCGATAACTCGCATTGCCACCATCAGCAGCGATTGACTTACTAATAATTTTACTCGTTGTATTAGGAGCCAAATGAATCATTTTCGCTCCAGCATCTTGAATCTGCTCACCCTTAGCCACCGCAATCGAAATACAATTACCAACAGCACCTTCGCCTTTTAAAATGCAAGAAGGATATTTCATATTGATTTTTGAACCAATATTACCATCAATCCACTCCATCACTCCATTTTCTAAGACTAAAGCTCTTTTGGTCACTAGATTATTAATATTATCAGCCCAGTTTTGAATTGTTGTATATCGGCAGCTGGCATTTTTACCGACATATATTTCCACAACTGCCGCATGCAGCGAATCGGATAAATGATAAGTTGCCGTACAGCCTTCCATATAATGAACATGGCTATCATCATCGACAATAATTAACGTTCTTTCAAACTGTCCCATATTCTTAGTATCAATTCGAAAATAACTTTGAAGTGGCCTATCAATCGTCGTATGTGGCGGCACATAAATAAAAGTTCCGCCGCTCCATACCGCCCCATTTAAAGCCGTATATTTATTTTCATCATACTTTACTAACTTATTAAAATACTTTTTAAATAACTCCGGATATTTTTGTAAAGCCTCATCAGTACTACAAAAAATAACATTTTTATCTTCTAACTCTTTAATCATACTGCTATAGACAACTTCACTTTCATACTGCGCATGTGTGCCATCTAAATATTTTTTTTCCGCTTCAATTAATCCTACTTTTTCAAAAGTATTTTTAATATTACAAGCCACATTATCCCAGCTACTTTTAGCCCCATCTTGAACCTTTTTATAATAATTTATCTTATCAAAATCAATCTTTAATTCTGGGCCAAAATTAGGATTAGGTGTTTCTTTAAATACTCTATAAGCTTCCAAACGAAAATCCGTCATCCATTTTGGCTCATTTTTAATCTGTGAAATTTCTTTTATTTTTTCTTTACTAAGGCCTAGTTCTTTTGTCATATATTTTCACCTACCATTATTATACTAAAATTCCCTAAAAATAAAAAGAGGGAATATCAATTATTTGAATATTCCATAGTTTTCCCAACCACTACAACCTTAGGTTTATTACCCATACCAATAATCTCATTTCCTACCAACATTAAACTCATGTAATCCTCAATTTCCAAAACCTCTTCGGGTACAATTTTGACATATCTTAAACAAAAATCATTTAACTTTATATTATCATCTGTAAGAACCTTTACTCGTCTTTTCTCTTTAACATCATACACTTCATCATTTATCATAAGTCCCAATCTATCTTCGGCATCTTCCTCTAAACAAAATTTACCATCAGCATTTAAAACAATCTTGGCCCCTCTATACATCACTATGGCCATCGAATCAGCATTTACAAACCCACTAGTATCCAAAGCAGCTAAGTACTCTAAATTTTCATTACTATCTAATCTATTTAGTAGGTCATTTTTACGTTTTTCTAAAGCCCGAACAACATTTACATCAAGCATCTTTTCATTTAATACTACAGTTTTAATAACGCCATTTTCTCCATCAAAATTTTCATATCTATTTAATGTCACCATATCATAATAATGTCCTTTATAACTAAGGCAAATTTTGGTAAATATTTCTTGCAATTCCTTAATTGCGCAGTGGACCAATCTATTTTTTTTCATAAACTCCCCATAATTATTTTTACTGCTCTAATTTATTTAATATTGCTTCTATACCCCACCACGGAAGTAAAACACATTTTTTCCGGTTTGGCTGTTTATAAGTGTCACTATAAACATTAGCTTCCTCTAATACTTCGGCATTATATTCTTTTTCATCAAGCATATTAAAAAAATTATGTAAAATTTCTTCAGCCACTTCTATCGTCTTACCGATTAAGGTGGATATCATAATGGATGATGAACTAATGCACATTGCACAAGCCTCACCATCAAAACGAATGTCTTTAATAATACCGTCCTCAACTTTAACCTCCAAATTAACTTCATCTATACAGCTTTCATTATTCATATTTATTTTCATGTAACTATCATCATTCAAAAGTCCACGATTTTTCGGATTTTGATAATGCTCTAAAATAATACTCCTTTTTAAATTATCATCCATAGAATCTCTCCTAACTACTTAAAATTATAACGCAAAAGCCACTAAAAAACAAGGAACATCCTTGTTAACGTGATTCAATAATTAGCTTTATTGCCGTTCGCTCTTCCCCATCGATAACAATATCTGTAAAAGCCGGAATACAAATTAAGTTTTTTCCCGATGGAGCTACAAATCCCCGAGCAATCGCCACCGCTTTAATCGCCTGATTAAGTGCTCCAGCGCCTATTGCTTGAATTTCTACAGTTCCCTTTTCTCTAAAAACATTCGCAAGTGCGCCTGCTACTGAATTAGGGTTAGATTTCGCCCTGACTTTTAATGTTTCCATATATATTTCCTCCTTTATTTTTTTCTACAGTAAATTATATGTATCAATTCCTATTTTAGAACTGTCTAAATAAATGTCAAGCAAATACTTTTAAACCAAGATTTCTCTAAATGCTATGATATAATAATGATAATATAAACCATAATAAAGGCAGGTGATAAAATGGTAATAACAATTTTTATTTTATTAGTGGGACTAGCTCTCTTAGTTATTTTTTCTGACATTTTTGTCAATGCTGCGTCTTCTTTAGCTAATAGTTTTAAAATTCCCAAAATGGTCATCGGCTTAACCATTGCCGCCTTTTGTACATGTACACCCGAACTAGCCATTTCCTTTAACAGTATTTTAGATGCCGACTATGATATCACAATTTCCAATGTGGTTGGTAGTTGCATTATCAATATTCTTCTAATTATCGGTATTGCCAGCATAGTTAAACCAGTAAGAATCAAAAACACAACCGTTAAAAGAGAACTTCCCCTATTACTAATTACCACCATCACCTTTACCCTTCTTTTCTTAGATAATACTTTAACTAAACTAGATGCCTTAATTTTAATCATGTTTTTCATCATCTTATGTTTATATTTATATAAATTAATCAAACAATTTAAAAAAACCGAAACTGAAAAACCTGAATATACAAAACCAATGGCCATTTTCTTAACAATTATTTCTATCATCCTTATTACTATTGCCAGTGACATCGTCGTAAATTCCACTAGTACGGTTGCTGAATATTTTAACATCTCGGCCAAAATTATTACAATGACTGTCATCGTCATTGGAACATCACTTCCAGAATTAATGATTACCGTGTCATCCGCTAAAAAGGGTGAATTTGATATTACTGTCGGTAATATTATCGGTACCAACATCTTTAATATTTGTATTGTTTTAGGCTTGCCAACCGCTTTATTTGGACCAGTAACCACCTATGCTTTTAATTATATCGACTTATTCTTCCTGATTACTGCTGCCACGCTTTTCTTCGTTTGTGGCAAAAGCGAAAGAACTATTAGTAAATTTGAAGGTATTATTATGCTTCTCGTCTTTATTTTGTATTACATTTATCTATTTACCACTTAACAAATTTCAAAAAAATTTGTTTTTTTATTGACAAAATGTTATAACTGTTATATTATATGTATAACAGTTAGGAGGGATATTTTTGAACATTATTATTAGTAATCGTAGTGACCTACCACTTTTCAAACAAATTGAAAACGAAATCAAAACAGCTATTTTTAACAACGAACTAAATGAACAAGATTTACTTCCATCAGTCCGTTCATTAGCTAGTGACCTTAACATTAGCTTTTTAACCGTAAAACGGGCTTATGACAATTTAGAAAAAGAAGGATTTATTAAAACCATTCAAGGTAAAGGTAGCTTTGTAGCTCCCAAAAATATGGAGCTAATTAAAGAAGAAAAACTGAAAGAAATTGAAAAGCATATCGAGCAAATATATAAGATTTCTAAAATATCCGGTATTACTGAAACGGAAATAAAAGAAATATTTAAAATCATTTTTGAGGAGGAAAAATAATGGAAAACAATATCGAATTAAAAAATGTCAGTAAAGAATATCCAGGCTTTCAATTAAAAGACATTAGTTTTAATGTTCCTAAAGGGTCTATCGTTGGTTTAATTGGTGAAAACGGCGCCGGCAAAACCACCACTATTAAAGCTTTATTAAATATTATAAACTATAATGGTCAAATCAAAATATTTAATAAAGACATTAAAGAAGGTGAAAAAAACATCAAACAAGATTTAGGCATTGTCTTAGATGATAGCTTTTTATCCGATTATTTAACACCAAAAGGTATAAATACCATTATGAAAAACCTTTACCCAAGTTGGAATTCGAATAAATACTTTAATTATGTAAAGGATTTTAAACTTCCCTCTAATAAACTAATTAAAAATTTTTCTAGCGGTATGAAAATGAAATTAAAAATCATCACTGCTATCTCTCATAATCCTAAAGTATTAATTTTAGATGAACCAACTAGCGGTCTTGACCCCATCATTAGAAAAGAAATTCTTGACCTTTTCAGGCAATATATCGCCGAAGATGAAGAACGTTCTATACTTATTTCTTCACATATCACTAGTGATTTAGAACACATCTCTGACTACACCATCTTTATCAATAATGGTCAAATCATTTTAAGTTTACCAACGACCGATTTATTAGAAAATTATGGAATTGTCAAATGTACTGAGCAAGAATTTAAGAAACTAAAAAAAGATGATTATATTACTTATCTTAAAGGTAAATATCATTATGAGATTTTAATTAAAGATAAAAACTTATTTACGAAAAAATATGCAATTAAGACTATCGATAAACCATCGATTGATGAAATTATGCTTCTATATGTAAAGGGGGAAAAATAATGAATAATATTTGGGGATTAATCAAAAAGGACTTATTAAATTTAAGCAGTTATAAAACATCTTTACTTATTTTAATTATCTTTTGCGCTATCGCTATCGGTAGTACTGGTACCATCACCTTTGTTCCTATTATCGTTTGTGCGATTACTGGCATGATTGCCCTATCCACCTTTAACTATGATGAAACGTCCCAAGCAGACAAATACATTTTATCTTTACCAGTAACTCGTCAAGACATCGTTTTATCTAAATTTATTTTAGCTATTTCTTCTACTATTATTGGCGCCTTACTTGGATTCTTATTTACCATCTTTTTAGTAAACATTTTAAACATTATTAGACCGGACTCTCTAATAACCTTAGATTACAACAATTTACTCACTACCACCATCGGGGCTATGTTTGGCATTTCTTTAATTCAATCCATTCAAATACCAAGCATTTATAAATGGGGGGCCGAAAAAGGCCGTATTCAAATGTTTGTCTTAATTTTTGTTTTAGTTGTCTTAATCTTAGGTATTAGTTACCTAGTTATGAACTCTAACTTTAATATTAACCTAGAAGATATTGAAAACTTTATGAATAAATTTGGCATCATTACCTTAATTTTAGCCATGATTATCATGTATTACATATCTTTTAAGCTTTCTTTAAAAATATTTAAACATAAAGATTATTAACTTCCTTATTTTGGAAGTTTTTTCTTACTAAAAATAGCTTATTTTTTCATAACATGTTATAATAGACCTAATAAAGGAGAGAAAACTATGAGCATAGAAATTATGATAGTAACTATAGTTATTGCCTGCATAATATCCCCTATCATTCTAGCAGTCACTATATCAAAACTAAATAAAATAATTAACACTCAAAAAAAAGAGACTTATACTGCCCATACCAATGGAACTGTTACTAAAGTCAAAAATAAAATAATCACCATTTCCTATGAAGTAGATAAAGAAAAATATGAAATAAAAGAAACTCTTAAAAATAGAAATCTTAAAAATGGTGATACTATCAAAATTAAATATAACCCGAGCTTCCCTAGCGATGCCAGCATAGAAAATACTAAAGAGGAAATGAAAAAATGATTTATATAACCAATTATTCATCTAAATTAGGCGACATTTTATTAGCGAGTGATGGTGAGAATTTAATCGGTTTATGGTTTAAAAATCAAAAATATTACTTATATAAAATCACTGATGAGTTAATAAAAAATGATGATTTAAAAATTTTTCATGAAACCAAAAAGTGGCTAGATAAATATTTTAAAGGCATCCAAGTTTCTCCAAATGACCTTAAATTAAAACCTAACGGCTCCCCTTTCCAGCAAGAAGTATGGAAAATTCTTTGTAGCATTCCTTATGGAAAAACTATCACATATGGAGATATTGCCAAAAAAATAGCTCAAAAGCAAGGTAAAAAATCCATGTCCGCCCAAGCTGTTGGCGGTGCCGTCGGTCATAATCCTATTTCCATTATTATTCCCTGCCATCGTGTTGTCGGTTTCAATGGCAGTTTAACAGGATATGCCGGTGGCATCGATAAAAAAATAGCTTTACTAAAGTTAGAAGAAGCTAATATAAAAAGCTCTCAAAAATCAAGAGCTTAATTTCAAATGGAGCAAGTGTCGTAGATATCTACAACTCATTTCCAATAACGAAAAAGTACATATAATCTTCCGTTGCTATTAATAATATACCATGATTTTAATATTTATGGAATAGATTTTTATAATTATTAATTAAATTTTGATAATAAATTTACATACTTACTTCAATAATTCCTAATTTTTGATAAACTTCGTCTTTATAAAAATAAGCACCTGTATCTTTATTTTTTTTATGAATATTAAATTGTGATTCCCAATTTTCTAAAGCATATTGCATAATTTTTGAATTAAAAGGAATATTTATAGTTAAATAGTTTCCTAGTGTACTTTTAGGGTATCTCTCATTATCTACTGTTTTACTTTTATTTAAATTTACGACTATTATAGGCAATCCTAGTGATATTGCTTGTTCCATTTCCCATTTTACAAATTTTGTTAAATACTTAGTATGTTCGCCTAATAAAATTACAAACATCTTTGTATTTAATAATCTTTCTCTTAACTGCTTTTTAATCGATTCTTCCTTACTAGAATCATATGCAGTATTTAAATCATGAGCATCGTAGAAATTAAAATCTGAATTATCGTTTTGCTTCCATGCTTTCATTAAATTGTAATATCTTATATCGTTGTCTCCATCAAAACATACATAAGTTTTATTTCTATAAGCCATTTTTATACATCTCCTTTATCTTATATAAATTTATTTTGGTTATTAAGTCATTTGATAATATCATTGTTATTTTTGTTGGATATTTAAATTTTATTTTGCTTATTTTAAATGTCCAAATAATAATTTCAATTAAATCTTGGTCATTTATTTCATAAGCATCAGTAAATCTAGTTAAAGAGCTACTACCAAACAATGTAATAGTTACACATCTATTAGCATATATCTTATCTAAATTGTCCCAAAAATTCATTAGAAAACTTAGATAATCTTTCAATGACAATATTGCTCTATTGTCATCAGTAAATTTAGTTAAAGATGTTAATAAATAATCTTTGTATTCAACAATTTCACCTAAATTATATTTATTTTTCTTGCCTGATTTTCTATCTTTATTATTTGATACTATTTTATCTGCCAATTGTTTTTCGATTTCCATATCAATTTCTTTTGTGTCATTTTTTAATATATCAAGAATAAATTTTCCATTTAGAGAATTTTTTGCAATCACCTTATTATCCACTTGTGTATCAAAATATTCATTAAAATTTATAACTTTTAAGTCGGGACTTTCAAATATATTTCCAGATTTTATTTCAAAAGTGGAACCCTGTATAGATAATGAAATATTTTTAATATTATTCATTTTAATTAAAGAATAGCAATAATAAACAAGAGTAAGACCTATCCAAATCAACAATGTAATTAATTTATTTTTACTAATTATTTCGTTATCAAACAAAGTTGTTAAACTTAAAACACTACCTAACAGCATAAAAAATGAACCTGTTTTTATTAGCAACATTTTATCATAAAATTTAATTTTCAAAATTCCACTTCCTATATTCCAGATTTTCTTCTATTGCATTCTCGACATAACATTTGACAATTATCGGAAGTTGTTTTACCTCCAGCATGCCATGGAGTTATATGATCAGCTTCCATTTCTTCTATTTCGAAATGTTTTTTGCAATTATTACAAATGCCTTTTTGCCTTTCATACGCTTCTCGTTTTTGATTATCTGTGAATGAACGAATATTTAAATATTTTTCTTTACCAGTAATTAAATAAAGATATATCCCTTTTTTACTTGTAACATCATCATCTTGCATTAATAATTTTACTTGTTCTTCTAACTTATCAGAATTAAATTTTTGGTTTTTATATTCATTAAACAATATTCCCCAATCCAATCCTTTCATTTCTTTTCTATAATTAGGAAATAACCTTTTTATCCAATCAATAACGTCTTGATAATATATCCATAATTCGTTAGCATCTTCATCATGTTGATGTTCTGACATATAATCTTCAATTGTCTTATTATCTCTTGAAGAAATCCACTTTAACACTGTTTCTAAATATTCTTGCCTAATTGTTGTTCCGTTCATATACTTTTCACCAATTTGATATGCAGGACAAGAAGTCTTACTAAAATGCCTTTTTGCATCATGTAACCAAGTACCCGTGTATTGTGAATTTCTTAATTCCTGATCAGTTAGTTTTTCACCAGCTATATTTATTATTTTAAACCAAT
>CALVRF010000002.1 GCA_944358495.1 uncultured Bacilli bacterium | reverse complement strand
ATTTTTTTACCATTAAACAAGTTTTTGGAAAATAAAATTATAAAAAGTCTAAAAACTTTACACTTTTAGACTTTATTCCCATTTCCAGTTTTGGATCTCTGGCATATCAATGCCATTTTCTCTAATATAATTATTATGTTCGATTATTTTATTAGTCATTTTTTCCATTAAATACATTTCTTTACTACCTTGTTTAGATAAATGCATAATAACATCTTGAACTAGGTGAAAACGATCGATTTTGTTTTGAACCCGCATATCAAACGGTGTCGTTATGGTTCCTTCTTCTAAATAACCATGAACTGATATATTACGATTATGCCTTAAGTAAGTAAGTTCATGAATCAAAGTTGGATAACCATGATAATTGAAAATTATCGGTTTATCTTTGGTAAATAATAAATCATAATCATCATCACTTAGAGAATGCGGATGTTTGGTTGGCGATTCCAATTTCATTAAATCAACGACATTAATACATCTTATTTTTAAATCAGGTAGTTCTTTATTTAAAATAGATATGGACGCTATAGTTTCTAAGGTTGGTGTATCACCACAACAAGCCATAATAACATCAGGGTCTTCATCTTGGTCGTTACTAGCCCACTGCCAAATACCAAGACCTTTAGTACAGTGCTCAATAGCATCTTCCATGGTTAACCATTGATAACTCGGATGCTTAGATGCTACAATAACATTGACATAATTACGACTTTTAATACAATGGTCAAAACAAGATAACAAGCAATTTGCATCTGGTGGAAGATACATTCTGACGACGTCGGCTTTTTTGTTAGCAATATGATCTAAAAACCCAGGGTCTTGATGAGTAAAACCATTATGGTCTTGTTGCCAAACGTTCGAGGTTAAAATTAAATTTAAAGAAGCAATACTTCTGCGCCAAGAAATTTGGTTACAGACTTTTAACCACTTAGCGTGCTGAGAGACCATGGAATCGACAATACGAATGAAAGCCTCATAACTGGTAAAAAATCCATGTCTACCAGTTAATAAATAACCTTCAAGCCAACCTTCACACATGTGCTCAGATAAATAAGAATCCATGATTCGGCCATCTTTACTTAAATATTCATCATTGGTTTCGATAGTTTCTTGCCAGTCTCGATTCGTTGTTTCGAACATTCGATAAAGACGATTGGACATAGCTTCGTCTGGACTAAAAGCACGAAAATTATGAGGGTTATTTTTGATAATATCTCGGATATATCCACTTAGTTCCAACATATCCCCCGTTTTGATTTCGCCAGGTTTACTGACCTTAATAGCATATTTTTTAAAATCAGGCAAAATTAAGTCTTTTAACAGCATTCCTCCGTTGGCATAGGGGGTTGCTCCCATTCTTTTATTACCTTTTGGTAACCATTCTTTTAATCTTTGAACTAGTCTGCCTTTGTCATCAAATAGTTCTTCGGGATGATAACTTTTTAACCAATTTTCTAGCATTGGTAAGTGTTCATCTTTTTCCATCGAAATAGGGACTTGATGAGCTCTAAATGTACCTTCTACAGGTTTACCATCGACTTCTTTAGGTCCAGTCCACCCTTTTGGAGTTCTTAAAATAATCATCGGCCATCTAGGTAATTCTGAATTATTACCGGTTCGAGCTTTATTTTGAATATCTTTTATTTGTCTAACTATTTCATCTAAGGTATTGGCCATTAATTTGTGCATTGATTTGGGGTCACTACCTTCAACTAAGTATGGCTTATATCCAAGACTATAGAAGTAACTTCCTAGCTCTTTATTAGTCATTCTAAAAAAAACAGTGGGATTACTAATTTTATAACCGTTTAAATTTAAAATAGGGATAACCGCTCCATCGGTTTTGGGATTTAAAAATTTATTAGAGTTCCATGAAGTGGCTAAAGGACCTGTTTCGGCTTCACCATCACCAATAACGCATGTAGCAATTAAATTAGGGTTATCGAAAACAGCACCATAAGCATGAGCCAATGAGTAGCCAAGTTCCCCACCTTCATGAATACTTCCAGGGTTTTCAGGTGCTGCATGACTAGATATTCCCCCAGGAAAAGAAAACTGTTTAAATAATTTTTTTAACCCTTCTTCATCTTCGGTAATATTCGGGTAAAATTCACTATAACTGCCTTCTAAATAGGTATTAGCAACTAAAAAGTTTCCACCATGGCCAGGACCAGAAATATAAATCATGTCTAAATCATATTTTTTTATAATTCTATTTAAATGCGTATAGACAAAATTTTGAGCAGGGACAGTCCCCCAATGCCCAACAATTTTCTTTTTAATGTGCTTTTTTTCTAGTGGCTTTTTTAATAATGGATTATCCAACAAATATAACTCGCAAGCTGATAAATAATTAGCAGCTCTAAAATATTCATCTAAAATTTCTATTTCTTTTTCAGTAATTTCTGGCATTTTTATCCCCTTCTATTCTAATTTAATTATAACAAAATTATATTTAATCAGCAACAAAATATGTTTTTATTTTAAAAATATATTCTAACAAAGTTATTTAAAAGTAACATTCTCCATAAACCTCTATTTTTTGCAGAAATGTCAAATAAAAAATTGGAAAATTCCAATTATTTTATACTAGCAGATACCCCTTCAATAGTATGGGCAAAATTTGTTTGCATTTGCTTTTGCTTTATTTGTTCTAATTCGTTTTGTTTTTCAACGATTTCAGTTTGTTTTTTTCTCTTTTCGTTCTCTAAATTACTCCACTTTACATAATCAGTAAATTCACCGTTATACATATATTCATAAACATTAGTACGAATAGTTTGCCTTAATAAATCCACCTCTTGTAAAGAATAATTAATAGCCCCGATCTCATATAAATAGTCTGTGATTTTATCTTCGCTTAAAAAAACTTCATTTATAACATAGATATTATATGGTTCTTTTTGTTCCATCTGCTCTTGAAAATAAGCACTAACTTGATTAATAATTTGTGTGCTTACCTCTTGAATCATTTTTTCTTTATTCATAAAATTCACACCTTTCTAAGCCATATTATATATAAAACTAAACTTTTAGTCAAGGAATTAAACTCAAATAACCATTAGTTAAATCAGTAATTTAAAAAAGAAGTGCACAAAAGCTGTGCAATAAGATTTATAATGGTGTATAATACTTCCTAAGCAATTTATTTGTCATTAAAGGTACATGGCAAATTATTGTCATCTATCTTATGAAGATAGAAAGAACATCGAGGATGGATTGAATGATAATATTTCTATCAATCAAATTGCTAAAGATTTAAATCGAGCCCATTCTACTATTTTAAGAGAAGTCGACAGAGACAAGATATATTCAAAACCTAAAACTTATGATATTTATAAAAACAATAATTATGATAGAGATATTTCCTGTGACAGATTATCTAAACCACCTTATGTTTGTAACGGTTGTAAAGCCAGAAGAGGTTGCCGGAAAGAAAGATTTACTTACTATGCTAGACGTGATGACGATTCTTATAGGGAAGTAAAAAGTGAGGCTCGTAAAGGTATTAATTTAACTCAAGAAGAAGTTTATGAAATCAATAAAGTTTTTACTCCTCTTATTAAAAAAGGACAAGCTATTAATCATTTATATATCAATCACCATGATATTTTAGACTTTCCTAAAGCTTCCTTTTATAATTATGTTAATTCCGGAGTTTTTGAATTTGTTCCTTTAGACTTTCCAAGAATAGAAAAATATAAGAAAAGAAAAAATTCTAATAAGCGCAGAACTAGAAAAGAAAGAGAAATTTTAATTGGAAGAACTTACAAAGAATTTATAGAATATACAAGTAAAAATCCCGAATTAAACATTGTTGAAATGGATACTGTTGAAGAAGTATAAACCGAGCCTGAATATTTTCTTACACTTTTTTGGAGAAAATCTCGCTTTATGCTTATATTTAAACTAGAAAGTCAAACAACAATAGAAGTAACTAAAATATTCGAACTCCTTTAAACATTAATTTCATATGATGATTACAAAAGACTATTTCAAGTAATATTAACTGATAATGGACATGAATTTTTTGATGTGTTAAACCTTGAATGCAATCATAAAACCGGTGAACAAAAATCTAAAGTATTTTATTGTGACCCTTCGACTTTTTGGCAAAAAGGTGGCATTGAAAAAAACATGAATTTATTAGATATGTCTTACCAAAAGATTCACCTCTTAAAGATATTAATCAAGAAATTTGTAATCGTTAATTGCACTTAATTGTGCACCTTAGTTTGATTCAATGGTACTTACATAATCATCTAAAAGCTGATTGAATTTTTCAATATCTGTAGTTTTGAAGATTTCATTTTTTAAATTAGCTGTATTAGGAAGTCCTTTTAAATAATGAGCAACATGAGTACGCATTTCAGTAATAGCTACTTTTTCAGGTCTAATTTTTAACAAATAATTTAAATGCTTTTTTATCATGTTTATTTTTTCTTCTTTTGTTCTTTGGGGTGCTAATGTGCCATCTTTTAAATACTTAATAGTATCTTTAATAATCCAAGGATTCCCTAAAGCTCCCCTACCTATCATAATGGCATCACAGCCAGTTTCTTCTAACATTCTTTTAGCATCCATTGGACTTTTAATATCACCGTTACCAATAACCGGTATACTGACACTTTCTTTTACTTTTTTTATTATATTCCAGTCTGCTTTACCACTATAACCTTGACTTCTAGTGCGACCATGAACAGTTATAGCACTGGCGCCGGCTTGTTCGCAAATTTGAGCAATTTCAACAGCATTGATACTGTTATGATCCCAACCACTACGAATTTTGACAGTAACCGGTACATCAACAGCATTAACAACCGCTTTGACAATTTCAAAAACTTTTTGAGGATCTTTGAGTAAAGCGCTACCGGCCTGAGCTCTAGTAGCTACTTTAGGTACTGGACAACCCATGTTGATATCGATAATATCAGGATGCATATTATCGTTAATGTATTTAGCTGCCACTGTAAAGCTTTCGACATCACTACCAAATATCTGCTGAGAAAGTGGCCTTTCAAAATCGGTCATATAAAGCATATCTAATGTTTTTTGATTGTGATAATAAATAGCTTTATCACTAACCATTTCGGCAACAATTAAACCGCAGCCCATCTCTTTGGCAATCGTTCTAAAAGCATTATTGGAAATACCTGCCATAGGAGCTAAAACTACTTGATTTTGAATTTCAATGTTACCAATTTTCCACATAATATCACCGAAAACATTATAATATATAAATGATATTTTTTCAATTTTGGGAACTAAAAAAGCCAAAACTTTATGGTTTTGAGCTTGGAGCATTTTTATTTAATAATTAATCACAAGCATTATTAGCAGTTCCTTCAACGTATTCAAAGATGTACTTTTGGGTATTACTAGTTACTGTGACATAATCATCTTGAATTTCACAGTTTTCATCGATCACTGATTGTTCTAAATAACCATTTTGAACTAACATTTGTGGTGTAATCTTGCCTTTACTACCATAACTGCGCTCTCCTGTCTTGTTTTCTAATTGTTTAGGAAAATTATTTATACGATCACCAACATATTCGTTGGCCGCAGTAATGACAAGGTCTTTGATAGAATTATCAACATTGGTTTGGCCTTGATTTAAAACATTTAAAGTAGCAGGAAAAACTACCAAAGCAATAATGGCTAAAATAACAACAACTCCGACTAATTCAATTAAAGTAAAACCCTTTTCTTTTACTTGCATGTATAATCACCTATTTCGATTATAACATATTTTATGGTGAAATAACTAAATTAATTATTTTTATTCATTAATTTAACCAACTTTGTGGAAATCTAATCTTAATTTATCGGCAATAGTAACCATAAATTCTGAATTAGTTGGTTTGGCTTTATCAATATCGACACTATAGCCAAATATTTCTTCCATAAAATCTAAATTACCTCTGTTCCAACTAACTTCAATGGCATGTCTAATAGCTCTTTCAACTCTTGATACTGTTGTATTATATTTTTGAGCAAGTTCTGGATATAATTCTTTAGTAATACCACCAATAATACTTGGATTTTCAAAAATTATTCCAACAGCCTCTCTTATATATTGGTAACCTTTAATGTGTGATGGAATTCCCAATTCATGAAGCATCTTAGTGATTGATACTTGCAAATTACTGTTATAGAAATCAATATTTTGATTGTCTTCCTTTTTATTTGTAATATCATAAATACGGGCTTTTAAATCATCTAAGTCAAAAGGTTTTAAGACATAGTAATTGACCCCATATTCAGATACTTCTCTAATTACTTCTGCCGCATTATAACTTGTTGCGACAATGACTTTTTTATTAATGCCACGTTTTTTCATTTCGTTAAGGACATAAATTCCATCTTTTTTAGGCATGATAAGGTCTAAAATAATCAAATCGAATTTATCTTGATTTTGTTCGATAACTTCAATTCCTTCTAAACCATTATGAGCTTCTAAGCATATGTTTATTTCATCTGTCATTTTAAAATATTCTCTAACCATTTCTATAAGATTTATATTATCATCTATCATTAACACATTTATTTTTTTCATTTTTCATATCTCCTTTACTATATTAAAATTATACAAAACATTGACACAATTTACTAGAGTAAAAAATAGCTAATTTTGTCGAATCGATTTTCAAAAAAAATAAAGAAGTTTTAGCTTACAACTTCTTTAATTTTTTTTAGCTCCTGAATACTGGTAGATGAACCACCAATTAGGTAGCCGGATACAACATTTACTTCATTTATTTTTTGGATAGTGATACTATTAACACTACCACCATATAGTACTTTTACATCGTAATTTAATAATGACTGAATATAAGTTATAACAGTTTTTATATGTTCATTACTAGGAATAACCCCACTACCAATAGCCCATACAGGCTCATAGGCAATAATAACAGGCTTAGTTATATTTTGAAGTCCTTCTTTTATTTGTCTTTTAATGACAGTTTGATAATCTTCATTATTTTTTTCACCAACACATAGTATTACTTTTAAGTCATTTTCTAAAGCCAATTTGATTTTTTTATTAATTTCTTCATTACTTTCAGAAAAAAGCTCTCGTCTTTCACTATGGCCCACTAGGACATATTCAATACCAAGTTTTTTAGCTTGTTTTGGTGATGTTTCACCAGTAAAAGCCCCATTATCTTGAAAATAAATATTTTGCAGGCCAGTGCGAAAATGATCTTCCACAAAATATGGTGCATGAATAGCTGTTGGAAAAACAATGGGATTTAAGTTTATTTTTTTTAAATCATCAATATAATCTTGCAACTCATCATAATCCATATTCATTTTGTGATTTAGAGCAACTATTTTTTCCATGGGCTCACCTTATCTAAAAGATTAAAGAGTTTTGTTTTTAAGCTATTTTTCTGAGTATCAATAGCTTTTTGATAAACATCTAATACTTGTTCGGCAAAATATTTTGAAGAGTGTTTTTCAGCACTAGTCCTCGCGCCTCTTTGAAGTGTGGATAAAAGTTTTTTATCTTGCATGATTTTTAAAATGTATTTTTGACATTCGGTTTCATTTTTAAATAAGTAACCATTTAAATCGTCAACAACAGTATTGCGAAAGCTTTCGTCATCAATGCATAAAGCCGGTAAGGAAGCTGCCATCGCTTCAATAATAGTAAGGCCTTGAGTTTCAGTGGTTGATGCGGATAAGAAAATATCACCTAACCTATAATAAGCGGGAATATCTTCCCAAGAAACTTTGCCAGTAAAAATAATATTATTTTGACAATTTTTCTCTTTGACTAAGTTTTCATAATTTTCTTTGTCAGGTCCATCACCAATGATTAATAATTTCATATTAGGTTTTTCTTTAATAACCTTTTCCACCACATTTATAAGAAATGGAATATTTTTTTCTTCAGCAATTCGACCGACAAAAATACCAACAAAGTCTTTTTTAGTAAGTTTGTACTGTTTTTTTAATTCCATAATTTTTTTCGAATTAATATTTTCTTTATAAAATCTTTCAACTTCAATACCAGTTGGAATTATATGAATATTTCTTTCGACATTATATTTTTCTTTAAATAAATCATAGGCCTTTTTGGTTGGAACAATTAATTCTGTAATGGTTTTATCACAGTAAAACTTAGTCAAATATTCGACAATTTTTTTACTTGAACGATTAAAATGACCTTTAGTAATATAATGAACATAATCTTCATACATTGTATGATATGTATGAACAATCGGAATATTATACTGTTTGGCAAAAATACGCGCAAAAGTTCCAATAGCAAACTCGGTTTGTGAATGAATAACATCTAAATCCCAACTTTTAATTTTATTAACGGCTTGGATAGGGTAAATACTAGTCAGTCTAGAATTATAAATGCCAGTTGGAATTCCTGGAATTCTTAAAACATGTTCTTCTTCATCATATTCATAACGAAAATTTTGCAGATTAGCAGTAACGACATATACTTCATGGCCTTTTTTTTCAAGGGCATTTTTAAGCATGAGTTCACTAGTAACTAATCCACTAACATATGGTGTATAAGTTTCCGTAAATATGCCTATTCGCATACTAACCCTCCTTTTTGTTTAGGGAAATCGCGCCAACTATTAACCCCAAATAATAAGTAAGTAAGCGCCATGTTATCATGATACTGGAAAGTTTAGCTCCAATAATATAAAAGCCAAAAAATCTAACAAATCCAAATTCTAATCCCCCGGTTCCTCCTGGAAGTGGAACAAATGATCCCATGAGCATAACATAAGCTGAGGCTACAATAACTACTAGTGGATTTAAATATTCCCCTAGTCCCATTATAAGGGTAAATGGTACTAAATACAATAAGCTTAAGGCAAAAAGGTTAATTATAATAACTTTTATAAAATGCCATTTGCTATTCATTAGCAATAAGGCACTATCGTGAAATTCACTAATGATTTGATTACTGCGATTTAAAAAGGCCTCTTTATTTTTAATTAGATGAAGTTTGGCTCCAACTTTAATGGCAAAGTTTAAAAGCAATTTATTCCCCCTTTTATTGAAGGCAACAATAAATAATATCACAATTACAGATAAATTGATTAAATAACCGATGAAAACTAATTTTTTTAATAAAGAATTTTCGGGAAAAATTCCAAAATAGTAATTGGCAATTATCGCAATGGTTCCTAAGATAATTAAAGCAATTTGGTAAACAACACAATCTTGAATAATAATATTCATTCCTTGCTCTAAACTAAAACCTTGTTTTTTTAACCGATAAATTTGATATGGTTGTCCACCTAAAGAAAATGGGGTAATAGCATTAAAAAATTGCGTATCTAAAGTTAGCTTCCATGATTTTTTTAGTTGATAATTTGGATTTATTTTAGTTGTACAATAATAAAGAGCTAAAGTTTTTAAAAGCCAGTAAGCAATAACTAATAAGACTCCTAAACAAAGCCACCAGGGATTAAAAGAAACTAAATAACCAATCTTTTCACTGAAATCATCCTTTAAGGCAAAAAATAGGACAATAATAGTAACAACGGCAATAATGAGGCCATTACGAATATTATTTTTTTGCATCGATTACTTTCAAAGCAGGTAATTCTTTACCTTCAAGGAATGCTAGGCTTGCGCCACCACCGGTAGAAATATGCGATATTTTATCTTGATAACCGAAATTAATGGCTGCACTAGCAATGTCGCCACCACCAATAATAGTGGTAGCTTTAGTGTTGGTAATGATTTCTAAAAGCTCTTTAGTACCATTTTGGAATGGTTCAAATTCATATAGTCCTACTGGGCCATTCCATATAATCGTGTTACTATCTTCTAAATATTGTTTGAAAACTTTTATAGTGCCTTGGCCAATATCTAAACCAATTTCATCTTCAGCTATTTCATTAATAAATTTGAGTTTGGTGTCGGCTTTATCGGTCATGGATTCGCTGGTAACAATATCGATTGGTAAAATGATTTTATCAGTATATTTATCTAACAAATCAATACAGTAATCAATTTGTTTATTTTCAACGATAGATTTGCCCACTTCAAAGCCAGCAGCTTTAAGAAAAGTAAAGGCCATAGCTCCACCAATTAATAAATAATCAGCTTTAGGGACAAGATTTTGAATTATTGCTATTTTATCACTAACTTTGGAACCACCTAAAATAATAACATATGGTTTTTTTGGCCTTTTGGTGGCTTTAGATAAAGATTTGATTTCCTTTTCCATTAAAAAGCCAATACCACTTGGTAAATATTTAGCAATACCCACAGTTGAAGCATGATTACGATGAGCAGTTCCAAAAGCATCATTAATGAAAATATCTCCTAATGAAGCCCAATATTTAGCTAATTCATCATTATTGGTGCTTTCTTTTTCACCATCTAAATCTTCAAATCTAGTGTTTTCGATAAGAATAATATCTTTAGATTTCATTTTTTTAATAGCATTTTCTAATTTTTCACCTTTTGTTTCATCGATAAACGTTACTGGTTCTTTCAATAGTTCGCTAAGGCGCTCAGCTATAGGTTTTAATGTATATTTCTTTTTATCTTCTTTGGTTTTTATTCTACCTAAATGTGAAAGCAAAATTACCTTAGCACCTTTTCCGGTTGCATAAGTAATAGTTTTAAGGCTTTCTTTAATACGGTTATCATTCGTAATAACTCCATCTTTCATTGGTACATTTAAATCACATCTAATGATTACTTTTTTATTTTTTAATTCTAAATTTTTAATTGTTTTTAACATTTTATATTCCTCCCTTTTTATTATGTCCTAACTATTGTAAGTGCATGTAATTTTTCCACCACTATTTTTGGCGGTGACACTTCCGTTTTCTTCACCAATTTGAGTATCCGTGTTTGGGTTATTAGTAGTTTCTCTTAAGTATCCTGAACTAATTAATTCGGATACAGAAATTGTTGCCGATCTTCCGGATGTTGTTAATAAAGTTTGGTATTCATCAGAATGGACATTGATATATGATTCACAAGCGGTATTAATAAGTTCATTAAACTCTTCTTTTTCACTATTTTCGGCGTTTTTGTTAGAAGTAATCAATGATGGCACGGCTACGGCAATAATAACTCCGAGCAACACTATGATTCCCAGCAATTCAATTAAAGTAAATCCTTTTTGCATATCATCACCTATTATTATTTTATAACAAAAGCGTTTTTATTACAAGAAAAACATAATTTTAAAAAGAAAAAGAGATTACTAATCCCTTATTCAGCTAAAACGTAATCATCACCATCTTTAGTATAGTTATAAGTTTTTAAAGTTCCACTATCTAGAGTATTATTTAAGGTATCTTCTGAATAGTCACCTAATTCTTTTCCATCTAAATCATAAACTTTATTATTTTCAACATATCCTTCTTTAACTTGCATTTCTAAATTGTTTTTTTCATCATAAGTATAACCATATAGTTTTGAGACATATTCTCTAGTATCACAGTTTTCAGTACATTCTGGGCCATCTAATTGTTCATACAATTCGTCAACCACATTATATTCTATATTATTTTTTTGCTCAACGTCGTTACTTTCTTTTGGCAGTAACATTGTTAGTAATAAAACTATAATAATTACGACAATAATAAGTCCAACAACTATTAGTATTTTTTTATTTTTCATGTTTACACCCTTTCTATTTTCATAATAATTATACAATAAAAAATTATTATAAGCAACAATAATTTTTTAGTAAATTAAAACTAACAAGAACATTTTACCGGTGTACATTTGAGAGAGAAAAGTAAAATGTCTGTTAGTTTTTATTTGGAATCTTTATAGATTCCAGTAGAGTAACTATATTTCTATAATTACTCTCGTTGGAATTTATAAAACTAAGATGGGCAGGTGGCTGAGGTTTCATACGAATTCGATGGTTTGTTGCCACATACAACACCTGATTTGTATGTATAAGTCCCAGATACTCCATTATATATGCCACCATGTGCAATACCAGCATTGTTGTTTTTTATGGTTCCACCATTTAATATGAGATTAGCACTTTTATCAGCGTCTTCATTGCCACGAATCCATACTCCACCACCATAACTCGTTGCAGTATTATTAGAAATTTCTCCACCATTCATTGTAACTTGCGAATAATTAAATACTTCTAATCCAGCTCCACTCATACTAGCTATATTATCTACTATTTTACAATTATTTATTGTAGCAGTAGCACTTGACGTAGTTCGCAGCCCGGCTCCGGTTTGTGCTTTATTATTAGAAATTGTCGCATTTTCAATAATAAGATTGTGTAGTGGTATACTTAAAGTAGACAGTTGAAAATAGAAAATATATAACTTTTGGTAATGAAGTAAATGATTTCATTAAAAAAGTTCAAAATAATGAACTTAATTTTTAAATAAATATTTAGCGGTTCTAACCATTTGAGCACTATAACTCATTTCGTTATCATACCAAGCCATGATTTTTACTAACTGGCCATTTTCAGTATCTAGAACTTTAGTTAAAAGTCCGTCTACTACACCACCATACTGAGAACCTATAATATCACTAGAAACTATTGGGTCTTCAGTATATCCTAATGTTTGATTTTGATATTTCTTAAAAACATTATTAATTTCTTCGGCGGTTGTGTTTCTTCCTAGTTCTAGTGTTAAGTCAATAACTGAGCCAGTGGTTACAGGTACTCTTAGAGCTTCTCCATCTAACTTACCATCAAGTTCAGGAATTACTTTACCTAAGGCACTAGCAGCGCCGGTTGAACTTGGAACAATATTAGCAGCAGCGGCTCTTCCTCTTCTTGATTTTGCACCTTTTTTATGAGCAACATCTAAGTTGGCTTGGTCATTGGTATAAGCGTGAACGGTTGTCATATAGCCTTTTTTGATTTTAAATTCTTTATTAATAATATTAGCAACCGGGGCAAGACAATTAGTCGTACATGAAGCAGCACTAATAATCTGTTCACTACCATCTAAAATGTTTTCATTAACTCCATAAACGATGGTTTTCACATCACCTTTGGCAGGTGCAGAAATAATAACTTTTTTGGCTCCAGCTTTAATATGGGCTTCAGCTTTTTCTTTTGCCGTAAATTTGCCAGTACATTCAAAAACTTCATCAATTTGTAATTCTTTCCATGGTAAATTTATAGGATCCATCTCAGAATAAATTCTAATTTTTCTTCCTTTAACAATGATATTATTTTCATCGTAAGTAATTTCATCAGTTAAATAATTACGATGGGAAGTATCATATTTTAATAAATAAGCAAGTTGTTCAGGGTCTGTTAAGTCATTGATAGCTACTACTTCAAAATCTGGATCTTCTTCCATAATTCTAAAAACAAGTCTACCGATTCTCCCAAAACCGTTAATTGCTACTTTTATCATTTAATCAATCCTTTCTAATAGTCAATATTACTGCCACCAATAAATTCTCTTAAAACGGAGTCTGGTGGAACTAATTCACTGGAAATTGGTAAAAAATTCCTTAACAGAGTTAATAAGCGATTAGCTTCTGGATAAAATTCACTATCTTCACTGATGGCAAATAATAATGGCTCAGCATAAATTTTTAATACTCCAATTTCATAATTTAAAGCGGAATTAATAATCATATCAACATCATCTTGATAGGGATAAATATTATCTTCAGCTTCTTTCATAACATTAGGCCATATTTTCAAAGTTTCTTCAGCACTAGTTCCTCTAAAGTTATTATCTCTAACTATTCTTCTTAATTTCCTTGCATCTGAAGTATGAACGCGGTTATGGTTATCAATTTTTAAAGGAGTTAATGGACTTAAATATATCTTATATTTATTTTCTCTGGGAACATATTTAGTTAATTCATCATTTAAGGTATGTATACCTTCTATTAATAATATATCTCCTTGTTCTAGCTTCAAATAATCATTTGCAAAAACTTGTTTTCCTTTAGTAAAGTCATATTTGGGTAATAATACTTCTTCCCCACTAAGAAGTTTTTGCATATGTTCATTAAATAAATCTAGATCTAAAGCTTTTAAATTAGCATAATCATAGTTACCATTTTCGTCTTTTGGAGTTTTATCTCTATCAATAAAATAATCATCTAGGGATATTTCATGAACAGTTACCCCCCTTACCTTTAAGTGAATTTTTAATTTTTTAGCTGTTGTTGTTTTCCCACTTGATGAAGGCCCTGATAATAAAATAAGTTTCACTCTATCAATTTTTTGATTAATATCTTCAGCAACTAGAGATAATTGATCATTATAATGAGTTTCTGATAGATTGATAGCTTCATTATATTTTCCCAAAGTTCCTAATTTGTTTAAGTCTGATGATAAGCTAAGGTTTACTTTTCGACTCCATGTTTGATAACGATGATATTCTTCAAAAAGCTTTTGATGATGAATATAATTAGCTACATCTTCAGGCCTTTTCATGTTTGGATAACTGATAATAAAACTATTTTGATCTAAATAAGTTAATTTGAAAATATCAGTTTGTCCAGTATCATGGGCAATTGGGCCAAAAAAATAATCATAATGGGTTCCAATTTTATGAAGTTTTACAGTAGAATTGCTAATATATCTAAGATTTTCTACTTTATCTATTTGTCCGCATTTTTCAAAATAGTCCATAGCATCTAGTTTAGTTACAGGAACAAATTCATAAGGTATTTTTCTTTGAACTAATTCGAGCATTTTATTTTCGATAGCGTGCATGATATTCTCGCTTAAAGTTTTATTAGTTACTTCGCAATAAATACCATTGTCTAGAGAATAGTCTACCAAAACATCGCTTTTAGGCCCTAGAACTAAAGAAGCTGAAGTAGTCACTAAAAACTCTAAACTGCGCGAATATACGCGGTTTCCGACCTCACTAGTGCGATCAAAAAATTCGACAACACTATCAGTAAAAACTTTTTTACTTAAATTGGCTAAAACGTTATTTAAAGTGGCCGCTAAAATCGGGAATTTAAAGTCAGCTTGACATTGTTTACTAATATTATACAATGTGGTTCCTGCAGGAACTTCAATTACTTTTGGAGTTTCGCTTTTAATAGATATTTTAATCATGCATGTCCCTCCTTATTCTCTTTTTTTATTTTATCAAAAATATATTAATTTGTCACTTTTTTGGGTGAATAAAACTTCTCATTTACACTTATTATAATATTGGGAGGCGATTTTTTGTGTTGATACCTAATGTGGTTGAAAAAAGTAGTGATGGTGAGAGAGTATATGATATATATAGTAGACTTTTAAAAGATAGAATTATTATTTTAAGTGGAGAAATTGATGATAATTTAGCTAATAGTATTGTGGGACAATTATTATATTTAGACTCAGTAAACCATAATGATATTAGTATTTATATCAATTCTCCAGGAGGAAGTATTACTTCAGGCATGGCAATTTATGACACAATGAATTTTGTAAAAAGCAAAGTATCAACCATTTGTATTGGTATGGCAGCAAGTATGGCGGCATTTTTATTATCTTGCGGTGAAAAAGGTTATAGATACTGTTTGCCTAATAGTGAAGTTATGATTCACCAACCATTAGGCGGTGCTCAAGGTCAAGCTACAGAAATTAAGATTGCTGCGGAAAGAATTTTAAAACTTAAAAAGAAACTTAATAAAATTTTAAGTAAAAATACGGGTCAAGATTTGTCGAAAATAGAAGAAGATACAGAAAGAGATTATTTTTTAGATGCTAATGAGGCATTAGAATATGGAATCATCGATAAAATTATTTAAAAAATCTAGAATTGTTCTAGATTTTTCTTTTTTTTAAAGGTATAATAGCCTAAGAAGTGAGGTAAATTTATGGACAATTTGATTTTAATTAAATATGGTGAGCTTACTACTAAAAAGGATAATAGAAAATTTTTTATTGATACTTTAGAAAAGAATATTAGAAGGATAGTTAATGATGACATTAGAATTATTAAAGACCGAGTGCGCATGTATATTATCTGTGATGATGTAAAATCAGTAGCTTTAAAGCTTAAAAAGGTTTTTGGAATATATAGTATAGTTATTTGCCATAAGGTTAATAATAATCTTGAAGACGTTTTTAGTAAGTCTTTGGAAATTATGGATAAAAATAAGAAAACTTTTAAAGTAGTAACTAACCGTGCAGACAAAAGTTTTGAAATTCCATCGATGGAATTTAGTCGAAAATTGGGAGCGATGATTTTAAAAAACTCTAACTTTAAAGTTGACGTTCATAATCCAGATATTATTTTAACGGTAGAGATTAGGAAAAATGGAACTTTTGTCTATACTAATGAAATCAAAGGTGCGGGTGGCTATCCAGTTGGTATCCAAGGCACTGGCTTATTAATGCTTAGTGGTGGTATTGACAGCCCAGTAGCTGGATATTTAACTTTAAAACGTGGCGTTAATGTCGAGTGTTTGTATTTCGAGTCTCCACCACACACTAGTATAGAGGCTAAAAACAAAGTGTTAAAATTAGCATCTATCTTAAATGAGTATTCAGGACATGTAAAAGTTCATGTGGTACCATTTACGGAAATCCAAGAAGAAATTTTTAAAAAATGTCCTGACAATTATATGATAACCATTATGCGAAGAATGATGTACCGAATCGGTGAAAAATATGCAGAAAAAATTGGGGCTAAAATAATGGTAAATGGTGAAAGTATTGGCCAAGTTGCCAGTCAAACTTTAAGTAGTATGAGTTGTATTAATAATGTAACTAATATGCCAGTAATTAGACCTGTTGCTTGTTTGGATAAATTAGAAATTATTAATATTGCTGAAAGAATAGGAACTTATGAAACTAGCATTTTGCCTTTTGAAGATTGCTGCACAATTTTTGTCCCAAAACATCCAGTTATTAATCCTAAATTAAATAAATGTATAGAATATGAAAAAGAATTAGAAGTTGACCGATTAATTAATAAATGTATAGATAATATCGAAGTGGTTTCTAATTTTAAAGCCGATAATTTTGATGATTTGCTTTAACAAAAATTTCCAATAAAAAAAATGTATTATATCACCAAATGTACACACTATATTAATGTACAGGAGGTGAAATGTATGACAAGTAATAACAATAAAATCGTTGTTCCTGGTGCTAAACAAGCTATTGAACAAATGAAATATGAAATTGCTAACGAATTAGGCGTTAATATGGGTCCAGATGCTACTAGCCGTGCTAATGGTTCTGTAGGTGGAGAAATCACTAAGAGACTTGTACAAATGGGTCAACAACAATTAAGTGGTTCTAAATATTCTAAATAATTAATTATTTGTCTATAGAAAAATTGCTAATAAAGTTGTTAGCAATTTTTTCTTTTATTTTTTCAGCAAAAAACAATTTTAGGCTATGAACTTAAAATTGTTTTTAAGTAACATTACTTTCTTTAGAGTTATCTTCACTATAAAAATCTAATAATTTTTCATATATCCCTGGTTCAATTTTGTTTAATGAATTAATTGTTAATTCTAAAGATTTTTTATATTCGCCTTTATTAAATAAAACTTCTGAATAACTGAGATTACGATCTAATTCTTTTTCTGATGAACGATAACGATTACCATAAACAATGGCCATTTCGGCAAACATTGCG
The DNA here is from genome assembly GCA_944358495.1 of uncultured Bacilli bacterium. Classification (GTDB taxonomy): domain Bacteria; phylum Bacillota_I; class Bacilli_A; order RF39; family UBA660; genus Coprosoma. Next base: position 18,677 of record CALVRF010000002.1, on the reverse strand, counting down.
GTTTTAATCATTTCTTTGGTTTTTCCGAAAAGTTTTAATGCTAAATCACGGGCAGTATCAACCCTTGTGTTTAAAACTTCAATAGTTAATGGTTTTTTGTCTAGTTCTTTAACAATTTCTCTAATAGCTTCACTCGCCTCTTTTAACTCAACATAATAGCTATTAGGAATTACTGGTAAGTTATAGTTTCTAATTTGTCCTTTAGCATCTTTTAATAAAACATTAACTTCCTCTAATTGCTGACGAGCTCGAACTTCATCGTCATGCATACTACCGATGACATTGATTGATTTATCAAGTTTTTCTTCAATACCAGCTAAACGAATTACTAAACTTTCTACTTCTTCTGTTAATTTTGAGTAGGCAAAAGTATGGTTATTAGTATGCCCTTTTAACACTTCATAGTCACTGTTTAATTTTTCTAATTCAGTTTTGACTTCTTCTAAGGCTTTGATGTCTTCCTCTTTTAAATCATATGAACGCTTTAATTCGTCTAACTGCTGAAAAATGTCAGTAACTAAATGATTAGTTTTTTCTAATTTATTACTTAATGTTTTATTAGCTTCTTCATATTCAGATTTAATAATTTTTTCTTTTTCAAAATCAGTAAATAACGACTCAAAATAATCGGTTAAAACTTTTAAGTCAAAGACACTATCTTCGAGATCTAAAACTTTAGCACGGTCTAAAATATCTTTGATTTTTTTATTAGCTTCTTCAACATTGAATTCAATATTTAAATAATCTAAAGGATAACCCTCGGCGACCATTTTATTATAAATTTCAGTGATTTCTTTGATTTTTCTTGGAAGAATTCCTTCTGCCATAAGAACTACTGCTGGCATTTCTTCAACGATAACTTCGATATGCTTTAACATTTCTTCAATCGCACTAACGATACTATTAAGCTCTTCATATGCATTTTTATCCATAATGTTTTCGAAGTCTTCAAAACGTTTAGAAATGTTTTCAAATTGAAGTTCAACAGAAGTTGCCATATCTCCAAATTCAGATTTTGTATCGATAAATTTTTCGTAAACTTCACGATATCTAGTCTTTAATTTTGTAATAACTGCTCTATTGCGTTCTTCACTAGTGGTTAATTCTTTGATTTCATCTAATAAAAACTCAGATTTAGTACGAACTTTATAAATCTCCATTTCTAACTTGGCGATTTTATACATTGTACTTTTATAATCGGTTTGTGAAAGTGAATATTCGGCTTCGATAAGCATGTCCGTAATTTTAGGAATACGAATTTCTTTAATATCATCTAAGCGCTCTTTCCAGTCCTGATACATAACTTCAAGTTTTTCATTTTTTAAATATGATTCAACTTTAGCAAGCTCAGGCCCAACCGGAGCAGATGCGAGCTGGTTTTTTTCATATTCTAAGTCTTCTAGTAGTTTTTTATATTTCTTTTTCTTTTTACTTTTACGGACGATTAATATGACAATTATAAGAATAAATACAACCACGCAACTAGCGATTGTAATAATCATTGTTTGATTCATGTCTACCACCTATCATAATTTTAGCATATTTTTGTCTATATTTGTAGGATTTTGTTATATTTTTATAAATTATTCATATTATTTTATAGTGTTTGGTATTGACTTATAAGGGAAAACATAATATAATTAAGAAGCACGAGTTAAAGCAGCGTTATCTATTTGAATTACAATGTGTTTATTTCCTATAGGGGTTACCTTCGTTAGCTGCTTGGCGGAGATATTAATTTAATACACCCTGTAATTTGATAAGATAACCTCTCACTCGGTGAAGGGAGGAAAATATATGGCAAGATATACTGGGCCAATGTACAAAAAAGCAAGAAGACTTGGTTTTTCGGTTTTAGAAAATGGCAAAGAATTAGCTAAGAAACCTTATGTTCCTGGTGAACATGGCCAAGACAGAAGAAAGAAACTTTCTAACTATGGTATTCAATTACAAGAAAAACAAAAAGTTAGATTCATGTACGGTTTAAATGAAAAACAATTCAAAAAATTCTTTGAATTAGCTGGTAAAATGAAAGGTGTTCATGGTGAAAACTTACTTAAATTATTAGAAAGCCGTCTAGATAATTTAGTTTATCGTATTGGTTTTTCTACGACAAGAAAAGGTGCGAGACAATTAGTTAACCATGGCCATATAACCGTTAATGGTAAAAGAGTTAATATTCCATCTTATATCGTTAAACCTGGTGATGTTATTGGTTTAATGGAAAAAGATAAAGAATTAGCAATTGTTAAATCTTCTTTAGACGCTTTACATAACCGAGTTGAATATATCTCTTATGATGATAAGAAAATGGAAGCAACTTATGTAAGAATGCCAGAACGTAGTGAATTAAATGCGGATATTGATGAAGCATTGATCATTGAATACTACAACAGATAAGAGCCTTGGCTCTTTTTTTTGTATATTAAAAGAGAGGTTATCTAACCCCTCCTCCGCCGGATGAAAAACCACCAGAACTAGTACCACCACCAGAGAAACTACCGCCACTACTAGCACTAGTAGCTGCAGTGGTAGCCGAATAACTAAAAGTACTAATCCATAAATAACTATGATAATAATTGTAGTTATTTTCATATTCTACCGGATGGAAATCTTTAAACTGTTTGGCAACTTTATCAGCAATACCAAAGCTTTCGGCAAATATTAGATATTCGTCCCAAAGATGAACTTCAATAGCTTTCTTTTCATCGATGGCTGACATATCTTCTAAAAATTGTTTTAATCCTTTTAATTTAATAAACTCATCTTGCAATTTGGTAGTGAATTTAAAAACTTTACGGGTTTTATTTTTAGTGTAATTTTCTGTGCTTTCAATAATGTACCCTTTATCTACAAGAATATCTCTAGACTCGGTTTCTAAATCTTTTAACCAATCATTTACCCTAGTATAATTTCTTCGGCACCAACTATTAAAGGCTTTAGGAGTTAACTGTTTATTATCATCAGAAGCTTCAATTAAAAAGCTTTTTAATTTGTTTTCGGCATCATAAGTGGAACTACCAGTTAAATTGTTTAAATCAATATAATAATTATCATTTTTATTAAAGTCGATAAGTCCACCTTCGGTCTCGACCATTTCTATTTGTTTTTGTTTGAGCCATTTTAATAGAATAGCGCCCATAATATGTTCTTGTTTAATTATTCCTTTTCTATGACCAATAAAATAGGCTTCGATAATATCTTTATTAAAAGGAATATCTCTAAAATTGTTAACTTTTTTAGGAATGTTAAACTCACTTTCATCATAACGGTCTTTACTACGTAAAACCATGAAATTAATAACAAAGACTAAAACGAACATACCAATTACGAAAATAATTGGAAGTAAAACCTCTAATAAAGATGAATCGTTATTTAAGGTGGCACCTTTTAACGCCTCATTGGCAACATCATCATATGTTCCCTGTTTAGTGATTTGTAAGCCGTTAAAAGTATTTTGCGGAAAACCAATTAAAATAACAGCATATTCTTTGGAGCTTAACTTTCCATCACTTAAAAAGTTAACTTCACCATTAGTGATGGTATTTTCGCTTTTAAAACCGTATGAACTATATTTAATATCTTTAATAGTTTGGTCAGTTCTAACCGTAATATCCAATTTTTGCGGAGCCGGATTCATATTTTGTGGTAAAAAAGCAAAATATAAGATTTGGTTATCATCATACTGCCATACCAAATTATTAATGGTGTAATTTATCGTATAGGTATGGCTACCATATTCAATGCCCCAGCAAAGTTCTAACCCATCATTAGTATAATTAATTCCATTTTTATTGGCTTTTTCTTGTTTTGTGGCATCAACATTCCAATTATTTATCGACGTATAATTTTGGCCATCTCTAGATACGGTGAAATTAGTGATTTGTCTATCTTCTAGATTGCCAAAGGAATGATAGCTTTCAGTCCCTTCATCAGCAGTTAACTTCCACACTTCCGTAACATGCCCATGGCCATTTTCATCGATATAAACATCGGTATCAATACTATCTAAAGTATTAGCTTTAACTGTTGGTATAGTAAATAAGCAAATTAACATAAAAAATAACAAATAAATTTTTTTCATTTTCCTACACTCCTATTATAATTGTATCATATATCGCTCATTAGTTTAAGAGTTCTTGTTTATTTTTTCACTAATTCCTTTATTGGTAAATTCTTTGTGGTGTTTTAATAATAATTCATGAATCTCTTCTTCTTTAGTATCTAAGAAGACTTCTTCAATACGATCAACACGACATTTTTCAGCTTGAATAATGGCCTCCACTTTATTTACCGCTTTATCTAAGTCATCATTAACGACCACATAGTTATATTTCGTTACAGCATTGATTTCTTTATAAGCGGTGTGGAAACGTTCTAAAATTTTTTCTTTACTATCTGTTCCCCGTTTAGTTAATCTTTGGGCTAAAACATCTAATGATGGTGGCATGATAAAAATAAAGATAGCTTCAGGAATTAATTTTTTGATGTTAGAGGCACCTTCAATTTCAATTTCTAAAATAACATCAATACCTTCGTTTAGTTTATCGGTCATTGGTTTCTTAGGAGTACCATAATAGTTTCCAGCATATTCAGCGTACTCTAAAAAATAGCCTTCTTTTATTTTTGTTTCAAATTCTTCTTTAGTAACAAAATTATAAGTAGTTCCGGGAATGTCATTTGGTCTAATAGGTCTTGAGGTGGTAGAGACGGATAGCCATCTATTTTGATAATTTTGTTTTAAGAGCTTGTTTATAATACTACCCTTTCCACTACCGCTTGGGGCGGATATAACAATTAACTGACCGGTTTGTTTTTGTTTTATCATTTTTTTCTCTCCTTTTTTTCTATTTTATCACTTTTATGAAAAAAAGATAAAACTAATTTATCTTTCCTATAAAATATTTTTTCTTACCGCGGCGAACTACTAATATTTCATTATCAATAGCTAATTCTTTGGTCACGTTATAATTTTCGTCAGTAATTTTTTCTTCATTAATAGTAATACTGCCAGCATTTACAAATTCTCTAGCTTCTCTTTTACTTGATGCAATTTTACCATTTACAAGCATATCAATAATATTCATATTATTTTTAGCTTCAAAAGTTGGAACACCTTTAAAGACATCAATGATTTCTTTTGTGGTTAAATTTTTAACATGGCCACTGAATAAAGTTTCACTCATTTGAATCGCTTTTTCGGCATCGTCTTTACCATGTAAGAAACTAACAATTTCTTTAGCAAGAATTTTTTGAGCTTTTCTTAATTCAGGATTTTGTTTATGTTCTTCGGCTATTTTTTCAATTTCTTCTTTAGATAGGAATGTATAGATTTTTAAATAATCGACAACCATTTCATCTTCACTATTTAAGAAAAATTGATATAATTCATAACTTGAGGTTTTATTTTTATCAAGCCAAATGGCATTACCGGCGGTTTTACCTATTTTATTACCATTTTTGTCGGTAACTAATGGCATGGTAAAGCCATAAGCTTCTTTTCCAGTTTTCTTTCTAATTAAATCAATACCAGCTGTAATGTTTCCCCATTGGTCAGAACCGGCTGCTTGCATGGTGCAGCCTTTATTTTCAAATAACCATAAGAAATCTAAAGCTTGCATAATCATATATGAAAATTCAGTATAAGTAATTCCACTTTCTAGTCTTCTTTTGATGATGTCTTTATCTAGCATATAATTAACATTAAAGTATTTTCCATAATCTCTTAGGTAATCAATAAAATTAATATCCTTAGACCAATCATAATTGTTAACCATTTCGTATCCAAACAAATCTTTAATTTGTTTATGTAGACAGTTGTAATTATGTTCAACCGTTTCTTTAGAAATCATTGCTCTTTCCGTAGTTGGCCTTGGATCACCGATTAAGCCAGTAGCACCTCCAACTAATAAAATTGGATGATGTCCGCCCATTTCTAATCTTTTAGCCGTAAGTAAACTAGATAAATGACCAATGTGCAGAGAATCGGCTGAAGGGTCAGTCCCCCAATAAAAAGTTAATCCGCCTTTATTTATTTTTTCTTCTAAGTTTTCACCGGCTTCATCTTTAATAAGACCACGCCATTTTAATTCTTCGTATAATGTCATTTTATTTTTCCTCCTTTATATGAGTTACAATGTAAACTCCATTACTAGTGCCGATGCGGCTGGCACCAGCTTCAATTAATTCATTCATTTGTTCATAGTTTTTTATTCCCCCGGAAGCTTTTATTTCTAAAAGTTCGTTTTTGTGTTCATTTATCGTTTTAACGTCTTCTAGGGTTACACCTCTAGTACCAAAACCGGTATTGGTTTTTATATAGTTGACGTAAGTTTCATTACAAATTTCTGTCATTTTAATAATTTCATCTTTGGTAAGTAAAGACGTTTCAATAATAACTTTTAACACTTTACCATCAATAGAATCTCTAATTTCTTCGATTTCTTTTTTGACGTAATCGTAGTCTTTATCTTTTAGGGCTCCAACATTGATAACCATGTCAATTTCGTCTGCTCCTTCTTCTATGGCATCAATAGCCTCATATGCTTTAGTCTTGGGAGTGTTCATACCTAATGGAAAACCGATTACTGTTGTTACACCAACATTGGAACCTTCTAAGAGTTCTTTAGCTAAAGCAACATAACATGGATGAACACAAACGGTTTCAAAATTATATTCCATAGCTTCCCTACATAGCTTAGCGATATCTTTACTTGTCGCATCCATTTTTAAATTGGTATGATCAATATATTTGCCTATCTCCATATTTATTCCTCCTTTAAAAAAAATACTATGAAATATAGGGACGAAAATTCGCGGTACCACCCTATTTCATAGTATGTCTATGCACTTAATTCTTTAACGCAGATATACGATTTGACTCCAAATATGTAATTCATTATTTAACTTTGGTTAGCTTTCATCGACCACTAACTTTCTGATTACTAGTTAAATAACTACTTGGTATTTTTCTTCATCAATTGATACTAACTATAACATAATTTTTTTTTAGTGTCAATATTATTTAACATTGCTATTTACTTTAAATGCGGTCATTATTAAACCTATACTAATTAAGATATAATAGTTTTTTATTTAAAGGCTTTCATTTCTTCTTGAAGTAACTCTAATTGGTTTTTATACATGTACTCAATATCTTTAATATCGGGTTCGGCTTCATCCCACTCGCTTCCCCAGTATTTATAAAAATTAAGTAAAAGCTCTATTTTAATCCATTCGCCTTTATTAGCAAGCAAAAGTAATCCAGCTATTTTATTAACCATATATTTATTTAAGGCTTTCATATCTTCCTGAGTAAGTTTCCCGGCAGCATGCATATCCTCTATGGGACCATTACTAAAAATATGATGGGTTAAAGCTTTTGCTATCCAACTAATGTTTTCTTTTTGATTTAATCTAGGTAAAGATTTTTCATTTAAAATATCGGTTATTTCTTTCTCATTTTTGGCATTTTTGATTAAATAATATGATGGATATTTTTTAATATTCCATTTATCTAATTTGGATTTTACTTGATTTACTGAAACATTATATAATTTAGCTATTTGTGACTTACTTTGATTCTCTTTTAAAAACAATTGAATAAGTTCTTCCTTAGTTATTAAATCCCACTTTAAATTTATTTGATTTTCTGTCATGTATTTACCTCTTTTCTTTTTTAAAAATTATTACTTTACTAAATATATAATTCATAACGACAACAACAAACTGAACAATAATTTTGGCAATAGTATCATCGATATGCATTAAACTATATAAAATATACATCATGGCCATATCTATTAATAAAGAGGCTAATCTAGCAATTACAAAGTTAACGATTTCTTTTGCTTGTTTTTTACCTTTTACTTTACTTTTAAAAACGAATATTCTATTAGTGATATAGGCAAAAGTAACAGCACATATCCAAGAGAGTACATTGGCAATTTGAATATCTAGGTCGCTTTTTTCGGCTAAAAAGGTATTGGCAAATAAAAGATAAGTGGTAAAACTAACAATAGTGGTTAGAACACCAAAAAATAAATAACTAAGGATTTCTTCATATTTATTATAAATTTTTTTTATTTTTTGTATCATTGATTTTTCCTTTCTGATTATCAATAACCTCTCTAATAATATAAAGAGGCCTATTTTTAGTTTCAACATAAGTTCTGCCTAAATATTCACCAATAATTCCAATACATAATAACTGAATACCACCTAAGAAAAGAATTAAGGTAACAATGGTCGCGTAACCTTCAATTTCAATCGAGAAAAACAATTTTTGGATTATGACAATAATTAAATATATCAAAGATAATAAAGAAACAATGAGTCCTAAAATAGTGGCCAAACGTAAAGGCGTGGTGGTAAAAGAAACAATGCCGTCAATCGCATATTTGAATAATTTCCAAAATGACCACTTAGTAGTTCCTGATAAACGGTTATGGACATCATAGCTCATATAATAATTATTAAAACCAACCCAAGAAAAGATTCCTTTAGAAAAACGGTAATATTCTTTCATGTCTAAAATGGAGTTTACCATGCTTCTTCTAAATGTACGAAAATCACTCGCGCCCATGACAAATTCGACTTCAGAAAGCCTATTAATAATCTTATAAAAAGTATCTTTGAAAAATGTTAGTACCCCACTTTCTTTACGCCTATCTTGATAGGCAACTACAGAATCATATTCTTCGTGTTCATCTAAGATTTTCACCATTTTTAAAACATAATTAGGGTCTTGCTGCAAATCGGCATCAATAATAGTAATATAATCACCTTTAGCTTCTTTTAGTCCAGCATACATTCCAGCTTCTTTCCCGAAGTTTCGAGAAAAATTAATGATTTTGATGTTTTGATCAGAATTATTACATAATTCTTTTAATTTGTTTAACGTATCATCTTGGCTTCCATCATTAATAAATATAAGTTCATAGTTAAAAATTTTATTTTTGAAGGTTTGGCTAATTACTTCAACAAATTTTTGAACATTACCTTCTTCATTATAACAAGGAATTACTAATGATAACTTCATAATATACCTCTTTTCGCTTATGATTATATCATACTTTTAACATTTTAAAAAGCTTACTCTAAGAGCAAGCTTTACCATACTGATAAGCATACTGGTTATAACTTTCATCATAGGTTATTTTTACACAGCCATTCATTTTAGTATTATCTCTAGGATCTTCAATTTCTTTATCGTTAGATAAATAACCTTCTTCTTGCAAAAAATTAATAGAACGGTAAATAGAGGCACCATCGGTAGTTGGAAGTTCATCATGATTGTCAGTTGACCACCGCTCGGCGGCATATTCAATCGTTTCAACTTGTTCTTCATAAGCATTTTCTCTAGAGTCATTAATAGCACCTTGAACAATTGGGAAAGTAATGGCAGCAATAATAGCTAATAAAATGATAACTGCTAATAACTCAATTAGTGTAAAGCCCTGATTTTTCATTTTGATATCACCCTTTATTATTTTGATTATACCTTTTGAGAAGATTAATTGTCAAGGCTCATTGGTATTATTCTTCATAGACTGACATTTATTTTAAAAATGTAAAGAAAAAACTGAGATTACTCAGCTTCTTTAATTTCTTTTAGTTTTTCTTCGATTCTTTGCCCATACTCTATAGATTCATCATAAATAAATTTTAATTCTGGAATTTGCCTAATATCAACTCTATCTCTTAATTCATGTCTAATAAAGCCGCTAGCACTTTGGAGAGCTTTTAAAGTTAAGTCTTTTTTAGTTTCATCTAAAACGGTAAAATAGACTTTGGCAAAACTTAAATCATCGGTTACTTTAACTTCTGTAATGGTTACAAAGTTAATATCTTTGTTTTTCACTTCATTAGCGATAATATAACTTATTTGTTCGATTAAACTATCGGATATTCTTTCAGACTTGATACTCACTATATCCCTCTTTTCTATGCTTTTATTATAGCAGATATGAAGCTAAAAATCTATTATTTATTATTTTCTAATAAAATAACTTGTTTGTTCAAAATAAAGAAGTGGAATTTTATCTTTCCACTTCAACCATTTCATATGATTCAATAATATCGCCAACTTTAATATCATTGAAGTTTTCAATAGTAATTCCACATTCCAAACCTTTTTTAACTTCTTTGACACTATCTTTTCCTCTTTGAAGTGAGCTGATTTCACCGTCGTAAATAACCACATCATCTCTGATGATTCTAGCTTTACTATTACGTTTGATAATACCATCAGTGACAAAGGAGCCGGCAATATTACCAATTTTGGAGAATTTAAAGATTTGCCTTATTTCGGCATTACCTAAAATATTTTCTTCATATTCTGGATCAAGCATACCTTTCATCGCTGATTCCATTTCTTCAACAACTTTATAAATAATATCATATAATCTAATTTCAATGCCATGTTCTTTAGCTTTATCTTTAATGGCATTAGATGGTCTAACATTAAAACCAATAATGATAGCATTAGAAGCGCTAGCTAAAACAATATCACTTTCGGTAATTCCGCCTACACCACTACGGATAACATTTACCCTAACACCTTCTACGTTAATTTTAGTTAATGAATTTTTAACGGCTTCAGCGCTACCATTAACGTCAGCTTTTAAAACGACATTGATTTCTTTTAAACCTTCACCAATTTTAGAGAATAATTCATCTAAAGACACAGCAGCTTTTTTATGGGTTTCTTGGATTCTAGCTTTATTTTTTCTTTCTTCGGCAATATTTCTCGCTTGTTTTTCAGATTCAAAAGCCATAAATTTATCTCCTGCGCTTGGCACTTCACTAATTCCGGTAATTTCAACCGGTTGTGATGGATAAGCTTCTGTAATTTCTTCTCCTTTATCATTTTTTAAAGTACGAATTTTACCAAATGAAGTTCCAACGACGATTGGATCACCTAATCTTAAAGTACCATTTTGGACTAAAACGGTAACAATAGAACCGACTTGTTTACTTAGTCTTGATTCTACTACAGTTCCGATAGCATATCTATTAGGATTGGCTTTTAATTCGCTCATCTCGGCAACTAATAAAATATTTTCTAATAACTCATTAATGCCTTCACCAGTAGCAGCTGAAATTTTAGTGAAAATAGTGTCGCCCCCCCATTCTTCAGGCATTAAGCCATAATCAGCTAGTTCTTGCATGACTTTATCAGGATTAGCTTCAGGTTTATCCATTTTATTGATAGCTACTAAAATAGGAACTTTAGCAGCTTTAGCGTGGTCAATGGCCTCTTTGGTTTGTGGCATAACACCATCATCAGCAGCCACAATAATAATAACAATATCGGTAATACTAGCACCTCTAGCACGCATCTCGGTAAAAGCAGCATGACCTGGAGTATCGATAAAGGTTATTAGTTTATCCTTACATTTCACTTGATAAGCGGAGATGGCTTGCGTAATACCTCCGGCTTCAGTTGAAACAACATCGGTTCTTCTAATCGCATCCAGCAACGTCGTTTTTCCATGATCAACATGCCCCATAATAGTCACTACTGGAGGCCTTGGTACTAAATCTTCTTCTTTATCATTTATTTCAAATTCTTCAAAATTAGATAAATCGGCTTTTTCTTCCCTTTTCAACTCTTTGCCATAATCAACAATTAAAATTTCGGCATTTTCAAAAGAAATTGGACTATTGATATTGACCATAAGGCCTAAAGAGAAAAGTTTTTTAATCAATTCAGAACTAGGAACATTTAATGCATCTGCCAAACTACCAATGGTCATATTTTCTTTGTATAAAATAACATTGTCAGCTAATTTATTACTTTGAAGCTTTCCTTTATTTTTATACATTTCTTTTTTCTTTTGGGCTAAAGTTTCTTTAGTCTCTTGGTGCTGATTTGGTATTTTTTTATTCTTTTTAACACTTGTTTTAGGTTTAATAACTTTTTCTTCATAAGCTTCTTCGATTTCTTCATCGGTTTCTAAGTTATTATCAAGTAAAACAATGGCATCTTCGTCTAGTAAATCATCTTCACTATGGACATCGATATTTAATTCTTTACATTTATCTAAGATGGTTTCGACAGTTCTATTAACATCTTCAGCGTATTCTAAGACACTCATCATAATTATGCACCTCTTTTCTATTAATTTAATGTTTCTTTTAACTGTTCAAATACAGTTTCTGGTACTTCAGTTTCTAATACTTTATTTAAGATTTTCGTTTTTTGGGCTTTTTCAAAGACGACTAAATCTTTTTTTAAATAAGCTCCATGGCCATTTTGTTTACCGGTAGGATCAACGATTACTCCATTTTCGGTTCTGACAACTCTAATTAATTCTTTTTTAGGATATTTTTCTCTGGTAACCACACACATACGCATAGGAATTTTTTTGGTTTTCATATTATTCGGCAATACTAATTCCTAACTCTTCAGCTTGGGTGGTTGTTTTGACATCTAAGTGGTAATGCGTAAGGCGTGATGCTAAACGAACATTAGAACCTTTTTTACCGATTGCGAGTGAAAGATTAGCGTTATCAACAACAACTAAAGCTTCTTTTTTCTTTTCGTCGGTAATGAAAATGTGTAAATTTTTAGCCGGACTTAAAGCATTTTCGATAAATCTAGCGGGATCATTGTCATATGGAACAACATCAATTTTTTCACCATTTAATTCAGAAATAATACGATTGATACGGCTTCCCTTTTCACCAATACAAGCACCGACTGGATCAACATTAGGATTTTCAGAATAAACGGCAATTTTAGTACGATTACCAGCATCTCTAGCTACACTATAAACGAGAATAATTCCTTCGCTAATTTCAGGAATTTCTAATTCAAATAAACGTTTAACAAATCCATAGTGACTTCTTGATAGTAAAATTAGTGGGCCTTTACTATTATTTTCTACTTTGCTGATGTAAACTTTAATGCTAGATCCCATTTTAATTTGTTCACCAGGGATGATTTCTTTCTTTGGTAAAATTCCTTGCGTTCTACCTAGGTCAATATAATAATTACGAACGTCTTCCATGGCTACAGTTCCAACGACCATTTCATCTTGTTTGTCGGCAAATTCATGGTTGATAACTTCCCTTTCGGCCTCTCTGATTTTTTGAATAACTACTTGTTTGGCAGTAGCTGCAGCAACTCTACCAAAATCTTTTGGTGTTACTTCTTCTTCGATGGTTTCACCAATTTGAATGTCAGGAACTATTTTTCTAGCTTCCTCTAAAGTAATATGAATACGATCATCAAAATAGTAATCTTTTTCGACTTCTTGTTCATTACCTTCTTCATCAGTAATAATTTCAGTTTCGTATTTGCCTTCTTCTTTTTCCCATTCTTCATTTAAGACAACAGTTTTATATGAGAAAATTTTAATGTCGCCAGTTTCTCTGTTAATGTCAACACGGACATTAGATAATGAATGATAGTTTTTCTTATAAGCACTGGTTAAAGCAAGTTCCATTGCATCATAAATAATATCTTTATCGATACCTTTTTCTTCAGATAATGCATCGACAGCAGCTTTAAATTTCTTGCCTTCCATTTTATTCACTTCCTTTCTCTTTTGAACATACGTCTAAAACGTAGCTTTCACTTATTAAATCAGCTTCATCTAAAAGGGGATTAACAATTTCGTTAACTTTGACGCAGTCATTAATATTAATATACCCTTCTTTATCAATGATTAGAGTCAAAGTATTAACACTACCCTCTTTGCCATAAGTTACTTCATCTAAAATGTAACCAGCTTCTTTGATTTTGCTTTCTAATAAGTCTCTCACCTGTTTTTCAATCATGTTTCCCTCCTACTACATTAAAGAGTGGGATTTCCCACTCTTTGCTTTTCCTGAAGTCAACTACATTATATCACAATTATATGTAGTTTGACTAGTGTTTATACCAAATAAAACGTTTTTCTTATTGATGACTATTTTTAAAATAGGTAATTAATTCTAAAATTATTTTAATTTATTTCAAAAAATAGATTAGTCGTGTTATAATTATTAAAGGATTAGATTATTGTTTATAGGAGATGATTAAATGGTTTCTTTTGATGATAAAAATAGATTAACTAATATTATTAAAGGTATTGTGGTTATTCTTCTTTATTTTATTGTTAGTTTGTGTTCAAGACTCCCCTTAGATTTGTTAGGAATTAATTATTATGATTTAAGTTTAATAATTAGAATTATTTATTCCGTTTCAGTTGAATTAATATTAATTGCAGCAATCATCTTAATTTTTAAGGATGAATATAAAAAGGCATTTGCCGATATTAAAAAAAATCACTTAAGTTATTTTAAGGGTAATTTAAAGTATTATTTATTAGGCGTAATTATTATGATGCTTTCCAATTCATTAATTATGGTATTAGGTGGCGGAACTTCGGATAATGAAACAGCTATTAGAAGTCAATTTGGAATAGCTCCTATTTATACTTATATAAGTGCGGTCTTTTTAGCCCCGGTTTTAGAAGAAAGTGTCTTTCGTTTAGGATTTAGAAATATTTTTAAAAATAAACTTTTCTTTGTGGTTATGTCGAGTTTAGTATTCGGAGGACTTCATTTAACGGGAATGCTTGGTGATCCATTAATGCCTTTATATTTAGTGGCTTATTGTAGTTGCGGAGTGGCTTTTGCCTATATTATGATGAAAACTAATAATATTTTTGTATCGATGGGCTTTCATTTTATGCATAATGGTATACTTATGTCAATGCAGTTATTTGTATTATTATTTGGATAAAAAGGACTTTAGTCTTTTTTTTATTTATGGTAAAATGATACTAGGTGAACTCTATGAGTAAAGAAAAGAAAAAAAAGTTTGGGCTTTTTAAATTTATATTGGCTTTAATTTTAATTGGTTTATTTATTTTTGCTTATGGGGCTTATATCGAGCCAAAACAATTTAAAGTTAATGAGCAAAAAATAGAAAGCAGCAAAATTACTGATAATTTTGATGGCTTTAAAATTGTCAGGATTAGTGATATTCATTATGGCAATTTATTTGGCCTAAAGGATTTAAAAAAGTTAATCAATAGAATTAATGAATTAAATGCCGACATTGTCGTATTAACAGGTGATTTAATCGATAAAAGTACGAAGATGACGACGAGTATGGCTAGTGAGATGGCTAGTGAGTTAAATAAAATTGAAGCGACAAGCGGGAAATATGCGATTACTGGTGAAGATGATGTTAAATTTGATGAGTGGTCTAATATTATAAATAATGGGGGCTTTATCGATTTAAATAATAATTATGACACAATTTATAAAAATGGTTATGACTTTATTTTAATTGCCGGAGTTAGTTCGTTTGAAGATAAAGAATCGATTGTTAATAAAAACCAAAAGACACAAAACTTTATCAATTCTTTTGAAAAAGATGGACCTATTTACAACATATTATTAATGCATGAACCAGATTATATCGATGATTTAGAAGATAACAAATATGATTTAATCTTAGCGGGGCATTCCCATAATGGTCAAATTAATATTCCTTTGGTTAAAGACTTTTTAATCCCTGAGGGGGCGGTTAAATATTCTAATGGCCATTATAAACTAGAAAATAGTGATTTATATGTTTCTAATGGAATTGGCGTAAGTGATGTTAATTTTAGATTATTTAATACACCTTCTATCGATGTATATAGACTAGTAAAGTAATATTCTTCAAAGACTGACATTTTTAGCGAAATTGTAAAGTAAAAAGACTAACTTGGTGGTTAGCCTTTTATTGTTTAATAAAATTAGTGAAAATTTTTGTTTCAAGTCTTTTTCATTAAAAGTTTTCATTTTTATTCGGTATATTCATGACTTTTTCTTATTAATTCTATTATTTGTGTATCAGAAATAGTATCATCTAAAATAATAGTTAGCCAATGTTGCTTATTCATATGATAGGCTGGATAATAGCCTTTATTATTTAAAAGTGTTGTTATTGTTTTAGGGTCTAATTTGATATCAATGATTTCGGTTTCACCTTGCATGTTTTCATTTAATTTACTTTTATCAATATTCATAATAGCAGCATACCACTTTTGATTTTGAGGATTTTTAAAGACACCATATCCGGGATATTTTTCCCACATAAAATGGGGACTATCCTGATAAATTTCTTTTATAGCTTTGGCGATTCTATTTGTCTGCGGTAAAATAAAGTCGTTTTTGTCAAAACATTGCTCAGCAATATCCTTAAGAATAGCCGTATACTCTGTGCGAACCTGATTAACAAATGAACCGTTTTGGTCTTCAATACGGTAATTAATGTATTCTTCATTGGATTCTAGGTCATAAATTTTACCCTTTATATCACCTTTAGAAGTTATGGTGATATAAAGGATAAAGTCATCATTCATAATTTTTTTAGAATAAATGTAAGTGTCTTTTTCTTTGATGAAACCATAGTTTATTAGTTTAGAAAAGTTAATTTTTCGTCTTTGAAAAACTTCTTTTTCAATATTCATGTAACCACCTACTATTTTTTATCATCTATTTTTATTTTATCACTAATATATTGATAAGGTAAAGTGTTTTGGGAACTAATTACGGTTGCTCCTAGTTTTTGTTCTAAATCATTTCTAGCTACTTTAGCAACCTCGCCACCAGCTTTGGCTACTTGTTTATTTTCATCTAGTCCGTAGGGTTTATGTTTTTTAGCTAGTTCTCTAGTGGCAATTTCTCCTAAATCATTAAGAGCGACTTCGACATCGGTCATATTATCTCTTAAAGATTCTTTTCTAATATTTTTATATTTTTTATATTCAGAAGCCGTCATGCCTGACCAACTTTTATATATTTCATTAGTTAAAATGGCATATTCATAGTTTTCTTTAATGCCATTTTCTTTCCATATATCAGTTAATTTATTTCTATCTAATATACTTTTTAATCTAGTTTCAATCCATTGATCACTATATCCACGATTACGATAATAATTAACAGCTCTTTTAATAGCGATTTCGGGATCAAAAACTTCATCAATTCGCTCTTTTCCTAAATTAGCTAGCCAAAGTTTAAATGGTTCGGCTTTGGGGCTTGGAACTGATTCGATTAATCTAAAAATACCTTTGGTATCTAAAGTGTCAGTAGGATAATTTCTACCATTTGGTGTTTTCATTTTCAACTTCCGACAATTTGTCGGAAGTTCACTACCCTCATTATTTCTTAGTCTTCTTTTTAAAGTTGTCCAATAATCGCTTGGATCTTTACTTCCAGTTAAAACACTAATCACATCGACAACACTAAAATAATATTCTTCCCTTTCAGCATCCCAAATACTTCTAATTTCTTTTCCTTCAAAAAGATTAGTAATTGTTTTTAATTTGTTTTCTGGCATATTATCGTCTCCTCTTCTATTTTTTTCTGCCTTCATATTACAAAAGGATATTTTAAAAGTCAAAAGGCAAAAATGGGAAATTAGGGTGTTTTGCTTACACGAAAAAAGGAAATTCGTTATAGTGAATTTCCTAAATTGATAACCTTTTGACTTTCAATTTGTTTTTTTGATGTGTTTGAGATTTTTTGCTCCAGTTATTTTTGGTTTTCATTTCTAAATAGATAAAAAGCAACGCATACAAGACCAATCGATAACATAATTATTGATGATTTAACGTCGACTTGGTTTAAAACATTTAAAATGATTAATGCAATGCCCATAGCTAAAGCAACGGCTTTTAATATTAAGTTAATTAGACTACCTATGTTTTCTTGTGAATTATTTTTACTTTGGATAAGTTCTTCAACTGAGACATCGAGGATGTCAGCTAATTTAGATATGGTATTAACGTCTGGGCATGATAAATTTCTTTCCCATTTGGAAACGGCTTTATCGGTAACGTGCATTTTTTCGGCTAGTTCATTTTGTGTCATACCTTTTTGCTTTCTTAAATAAGCAATAGTCTCTCCAAAATTTTTCATAATTTTATCCTCCTTACGAATAAAATATTACTATTATTTATGAATAAAGTAAATGAACAATCAGTTTAATTTACTCGACTATTAGTTTACTTATTAATGAATGACTTTTTAGTTATAAAATATATAATAATTTCAATTACTAAAATAAATAGATAAAATCCGAGCCAAACAATTAGACTTATTGTTTTAGCTTCGGCTGTTTGAATAGCACCGTGACCATCAACGCTTCTAAACAAAAGGAATAAACTAACAATTATGACTATAACTAACTGAATTATTTGTAATATTTTCCATTTACTCATTATTATAGTTCCTTTCTTTTATTTACGAACTAAAACAGCAACATTTTCCACATGATAAGTATTGGGAAACATATCGACGGGTGTCACTTCTTTGATGTCGTAATATTCTTTTAATAGATTTAGGTCGCGAGCTAAAGTTATCGGGTCGCAAGAGATATATACAACTTTTTTAGGGTTTAGTTTTAAAATGTGTCCTATTCCTTCTTTGGTTAATCCACTTCTTGGAGGGTCAACAATGATATAATCGATTTTATCTTGGACTTTTTTTATTTCTTTAGAAGCGTCACCACAAATAAAATTGACATTATTAATCTTATTTATTTTTTTATTTTCTTGGGCACAGTCTATGGCTTCTTTATTTAGCTCTATACCAATTACTTTTTTAAAGTGCTTACTTAAAATTAAGCTAATGGTTCCGGTTCCGCAATATAAGTCTAAAACGGTTTTAGTTTTATCTGGTTT
>CALVRF010000001.1 GCA_944358495.1 uncultured Bacilli bacterium | reverse complement strand
ACCAAAATTTGACAAAAAAATAACCATATTTCAATGGTTTACGCAATTTTATTAATTTAAAACTGTCAAAGTCCCGTGTTTTTAACATAGAACCACCTTATATAAATTATACTACATATGGGTATTATTTTAAATAAATTAAGATAAAAATAATGAAAAAAGCATATAATTTAAAGAAAAAATATTGATTTTTCATAAATTATATGCTACAATGAATAAGCAATATTGATTTTTGGGGAATTAGCTCAGCTGGCTAGAGCACTTGCTTTGCACGCAAGGGGTCAAGGGTTCGAATCCCTTATTCTCCACCAAAATGATAGTTAAGCCCTTATTTTTTCAAGGGTTTTTATTTTACAATATCATTGTTATATCATTGTTTTTCAAAAAAAAATTCTAGGAGCTACTTTCATAGCTCCTAGTTTTTGTTATAAATCTTTTAATTCTTCGGCTATATCTTGTAATTCACTTTTAAACATATGTGAATATATATTTAATGTTGTAGCTATATCACTATGACCTAAATATTTTGAAACTAAAGCAACACTTGCTCCTTTATTTATTAATAAACTAGCACAGCTATGCCTAAAATCGTGTATTCTTATTCTTTTTACACCGGCTAATTTACAATTTTTGTTCTTTCTAGTTTGTATAGTAGTATCAGCTAAAGGATACACATTTCCAAATACAAACCACTCTTCTGAAAAACCATATAATTTTTGACATCTTTCTTTTAATAACTTTAAATCACTAATTAATTGTTTATTTTTTACTGGTAATGTTCTATAACTGCTTTTGGTCTTTGGTGGTAAAATCACATATTTTTTGCCCTTAATTTTTGATGTTAAAGTTTTATTTATTTTTACTAATACTTCATTATCATTTACAAATGTAATATCTTTCCAAGTTAAGGCTTGTATTTCGCCTTGTCTTAAACCACAATAATATAAGACCTCAAAAAAAGTTTTATAAGTTAAATCTTCTTCAACACTTATAAAACTTTTAAATTCATCATAAGTAAAAAAATTCATTTCTTTTTTTAATTCGTTTGGGTTATTAAAATTAGTCATTTTATTAAGCAATGTATTTACTTTAATATCAAGATACTTTTCACTATATCTTAAAATTGACCTCAAACATTTATATAAATTATTTTTATGTGTGGTGGAAAAGTCTTGTTTATTTATATACCTCTTCCAGTTATTAAAAACATTAATATCAAAATTTATCATTTTTATATTATATAAACTTTCATAATGTATACCTTTATTTAATATTGCATTATAACTTGTTATTTTTAATTTATCTTTCTTAAAATCAATATAACTTTCCCACACATCTTTAAATGTTATTTCTTCATCAGAAGAATTATTTTCATTAATAGATTTTAAATATTCTTTTTCTGCCTCTTTTGCCTCTTTTTTTAAATCATACCATTTAGAATGCTTTTGAACTTGTTTCCCATTTACATATTTAGATAGTCTATAACACCATTTCTTGGTCTTTTTGTCTTGGTATAACGACAAATTGCTCTCACCTCCCAAACAAAAAAGATTATTAATATAAAAAGTTTTACTTACTTTCTACTATAATAATCTTTAATTTAAATATATTAATATTTGTTGATAACAAATGAAATGTCATATAAATTTTCACTTAAAAGTAATTTATTATATATTTCAAAATTCATACTTTTTAAGTAATCCCAACAAGGATAGGTCTTGTATTCCTCTGATAATTGATTTTGATATTTTGACAAATCATTTTGCATTTTTATAAATATTTCATTTAACTTAATAACTAACTTTTTCAAATCATTAAAATTTATGTTTAAACTTTCATTTTCATAGGAAAATCGTATATCACTTCCCGTACTTCCACTATAAAATCCTTCTGCTTTAAGTTTATGAGGCATATGTTCAGTTTTATTTCTAATATATTTAATAGTATATAAAATATCATTATTTTCTAAAACAAATTTTTTAATTTCTCCTTTTAATTCTTCTATGCCATCATTAATCGAAAATATGCCATCGCTTTCTATCAAATTAATTTTTTTTAATTTAGTATTAGCAGAACAAGGTAATAATCTAAATAAATCTTGTGAAATATCTAAATAATATTTTTCTATTGATGTAATATCATTCCAACAATCCAAAGAGCATAATTTAAATAATTTTAAATTAATGTTATTCAAAAATTCAAAATAAATTACAATATCTTTTACCCATTGTTTTATCTCTACCAAGCATATCACTTCCTAAACAAATTATAATACTTAATTAATAAACTTGCAATATCTTATAATCTCATTTCAAAATCATCATTTTTGTCTTTTCCTTTATCATAGTAATCATAATTAATGCTATCAGCTAAATCTTCATAATCTTCAATATATTTTTTAGGCTCTCGTTTTAATACTTTATCAATAGCTTTACACATTTTAGAAAATAGATTTTTCCATTTATCAATTTCTCTTTCAAATTTTTGTTTTAAATTTTCAATGTTATTTTCTAAAACATTGACTATATTTTTTAGCCTAGTAATTTCCTTTTTTTGCTCTTTAATGGTGTCTTTTTGTTCTTCAATAATTTTATTTCTTTTGATTAATTCTTTATTTTGTTTAAAATTTTCATTTTCATTAGACAATTTAGTTATAAGTGTATCTTTATTTTTTAATTCGCTTTGCTGTAATATATTGATTTTTTCCAAATTCTTGGAATATTCTACTATTTCTACTACATCATTAGTATTATAACCAACAATACCTTTTCTAGGGTTTAAAACCTCTTTATTTGCTGATTTTTGTGCCTCTAACAAGCCATTTTTAGTATCTTCAAGTATTTGTTTAGTTCTTTCTTTTTCTAGCTGTAATTCCTCTAACTCTGCCTTATTTTCCTCTATTTGATGTTCTAATTTTGTTTTATGTTCTACATCATTACCAATATTACCTCTATCTAATTTAAAACCACGTTCAGTAATAAATTTATTAAAATTGTCTTGTAATCTCGCAAAAGAATTTTTACCACCTTTACTTTTCCAGAATTGATCATTGTTTAAAAATTTTCCTTTAACTTCTTCATAAACAATTTTACCTTTATCATCTCTTAACAGCTTTGGAACAAGTGAAGTTTTACCTTGCTTATTTTTAACTTCTTCTTTTACTACATTTCCCTCTTTATCTTTTACATAACATTTTCGCTTTACCTTATTTACTACTGGTATATAATAGGCTTGCAGATGAGGAGTATCTTCATCATAATGTATTTGAGCTAACAATATATTTTCTTCGCCTACATATTCTTTCAAAAAGTCCATACAGCTATCAAAATAATAACTAACAGCTTGTGGTATATCTTCTTTTGATTTTATATATGGTGTTTTAACAGCTTGTCCTTTTTTATCGCCAGTTTTATATGTTCTACCACTATCAATAAACTTCATACCTAATGCCTCAAAAAATTCATTACCACTTGTAAACGTAATACCATTTAATAAGTTAGTATTAGGCTTATTTAAATATTCAATATTTCTTCTTTTTAAGGTTTGTTTCACTTCTTGATATAGATTTCTTTCAGACATAGATACATACTCCACATTAAACGGTGTACGTTCTTTGTCATAATTTCCAGTACCTTTTCTTTGTTTCATTTCTATTCCAATATTATACAAATCTTTCTGTTTATATTTAGTTTCTACCCTCACAACTTGCTTTCCATCATACAATATTTATTACCCCCAGTTATTTAGAGGTCATTTATGACCTATCTCACTAGGGCATAGCCCATTTGTGAGTTTAGGGAGTTCCCTAAAAACCCCCTTATGTCTTATAGGAATAAGCTATGTTTATTCCTATAAGACTAATTCAATAATAATTCCACAGCAATTATTATTGAAGAAATAAACTATCGCCACTTTCATTTGCTATCGCAAACAAAACGTGCCACGTTTATTTTCAATATTCACTTATTCAGTGAATATTGATATCAGGTAATATATAAAGTATTATTCCAAAGGCTCTTTATATTGTGCGATATATACCCTAGCCTTTGCTTTCCTTTGTTGCTCTATATATAGTCCCTCTTTTTGCAAGTTGTCTATGTTAGCATTTAATATTTTACCAAATTGTGATGGTGTTATATTTAAATTTAATTTGCTTGTAATTTCTGATACTGTAAATTCAAAGTCCCTTTGTTTTATTGCATAATTTAGGAATATGATTAAATTAACATTTAAATCTTCGGTTTCCAACTCTGAAATTTCAAATAGTAAATTTTCATTCCTTTTTAAAATCAAATCTAGCCCCTCAAAATCTCTACTTTCATAATTAAGAAATATTTTATTTACGATATTATTATCTTTTTTTAAAGTAATCATACCATCAACCGAGCCATCAATAGCTGTACTACCTAAAGAAGTATTGCTTTTATTTAAATGGTGTATTAATAATATTGTAAAACCATATTTATTGCTTAATTCTCTAAATTTTGGTATAACATACTGACCAATATCTTGGTAACTATTAATATCATAGCCATTATCTAATCTAATTCCACATAACATATCAATAATCACAAGTTTTCCACCATAATCATAAGCAAATTCTTGTAAATCTAATTGTAAGTCCATAAGATTTAATTTTCTCTCATTTACTTCTTGCTCCTTTAAAAAGAAATTTTTATCAGTAAACTGTAAACCCATTTTATCTATACGTTCTAAAATTTGTGTAGAGTTCATTTCTGTGCTAATATATAGTACAGGAGATGTAATTGTTTTCAAACCAAGAAACTCTTGTCCATTTGCAACCGAGTTGGCAAGTTGAAGTGCGAATAATGATTTACCAACTTTCGGTCTTGCAACTAGACAATACACTCCCCGAGATTTCATTAGTTTATCAACTATGAAATCTTTTTTTATTGGCTCATTTCTCATTTGTGATATAGTTTTCATATTATCATTTCTCCCATACTAATTTTTTGACACCTCTTGTAAATAACTCACATTGATTTTTAAATACTCTACTACTTCACTCATTGGTAATAGTTTATTAGGTAACTGATAACCTTTACTTTCTAAATTGTCTTTAATTTCACTTTTTAATTTTAAGGCATTGTTTTTTCCTAAACCTGTTAATTTTCTCAAATCTTCTAAATTACACCATTGTTTTGCAATTAACTTTAATGTTTCACTTGCTGTCATTTATTTCCCCCTTTCGTTTTATGATATTTTCAGCAATGACGGTTTTAGTGTTACCGACAACTCCCTTTTAGGATGTATACATACTTTTTAAGCAATGTATCTAAGGAGGGTTTTAGCTAACCCACAACTCCTAATGTAAATTAGGATGATTTCTTTGTTTAACGTGTACTTCCCGTTCCCAGCAAACCCTGGGCCAGTCTGACCGTAAGCACACTATGCAGTTGTCAAAGAGCTTTTGTTAAGTTGCAATTTAATTTAAAGTGCAACTTATAAGTTGACTACACACCATAAAACCACTTTTGTCAACCAAAAAGTTGCAAAAAGTGTTATTTTTCGATAAAAAAGTTGAAAAAATCATTAAAATATGTTATATTGGTAGCAGAAAGGAGCTTTTTTATGCACGAAACGGTTGGTCAAATGATAGCTAAAGCAAGAGAAGCTAAAGGTTTATCAAAACGTGAACTATCTAGGATGGCTAATATTAGTGATACAGAACTAGCACGAATTGAAAGTGGAGAACGTGAAATTCCAAATCCTAAAACACTCCGAAAAATAAGCCAACATATTGATGTTAATTATAATGATTTAATGTATGCAGCTGGCTTAGGTTTTCAAGTAACACCATTAAACCCATTACTTAAACATTACTATTCTTCTTTAAAAGGAAAAGAATTAGATGAGGCTCTTGTTAATACTTTGGGAAGTATAGATAATTGGCAATCATTATTAGATAGTTTAAATAAGAGATTAAAAGATGAAAATATATCGGAAGAAGAAAAAGAAGTTACTATGCAAACAATAGAAGATACAGAATATCAAATTAATTCAGCTAATGAAATTGTTAAACTATTACATAGTGCTAAAACGAAAGAGAGGATCGAAAATGCGAGAAAGAATTAAATATTTTAATATAGTACAAATTTTAGGTAATATATTTTTGTTAATTGATGTAATAGCACTTGTGATTAATCAAAATGATTTTTGGGTTAGCTTATATTGGTGTTTAATTCCATTTACATTAATTGGTAACGTATATTGTGTTGGTAAATGGAGTAAAAACGGTTTAAATATTGATAAGAGAAAATCAGAACTTGTTAATAGGTCATTAAATGATACTACTACGGTTTTATTAGTACTATATACTCTTGTGTATTTAGCAATTATTTTTATACAAGATTTTCCTAACTTTAATATTTCATTAAATAACTTATATGTATTTATTAGTTTATATTTATTTACAGTAATATTGGAAATATTTATTTATGTCATAATTGATAAAGCATATAATGACACTAAAAAAATTATTCAAGATAATATAAACAAAAGAAAATGACACTATGACAGTAAAAATTGGGACTACCCCACCCATAAATTGCTGTCATAGTGTCATCAAAAAGCCTTTGAAACTACGTTCAAAGACTTTTTTTATAAAGAGTAAAAGGCAATTTGGTCTTCTGTACATAATAAAATGGAAAATATTGACAAAAAATTTATTTTGCGTTATTATAGCGAGCATAACGAAGAGGTGAGATAGATGAATTTAGTTTTTAGTGGCCCAAGTGGTTCAGGAAAAGGTACAATAACTGAACTATTATTAAAAAACCCTAAATTTAGAAAGTTTACTACTTGTACCACCAGAAAACCACGAGAAGGAGAGATTGATGGTTTTGATTATTTCTTTATGGAAAAAGAAGTATTTGAAGATTATGTAAAAAAAGGCGAAATGTTTAATGTTAAGTGTTATGATGGACACTATTATGGTAGTTTTGAAAAAGATATAGATAACATCAACTCCGATTCAACGATTATTTTTCAGCTAACTCCTGATAGAGCCCTAGAAATGAAAAAAGCCAATCCGAACACTTGTTTAATTCTACTTCTTCCGCCATCAGTAGAAACTTTAAATTTGAGAAGAGAAAACAGATCTACGGGCAGAATTAGAGATGACGTCAATAATTTGATTGTGGCAAGAAATTTTGATTATGTTGTGGTTAATGATAATCTCCAAGACACTATTTCTATGGTTGAAGAATGTATCGACGCATTTGAATCTTGCTCAACCTCAAAATTTCAAATGTCAAACAATATAAATATGTTAAATAATTTTATAGAACAATTATCTAAAAGCACACTATCTTCTGGTGTTGAAGAAGTGTTCGGGGGCAAAGTGGCTGATGAATGGGATGATAAATCAAGATTTGTAATATATCACGGTATAAAAAACCCTATTACAAATGAAGTATTATCAAGCGTTAATGATGGAATGAAAATTGCTGACATTGGCTGTGGAACTGGAAAATTAATTGGAAAAATAGATAAGACATTTAATGGTTGTGAGATTACAGGCATTGACATAAGTGACGAAATGATTTTAAATGCTCAAAACAGAATTTTTTCTGGGAAAAATAAAACAGCCTTTATAAATAAAGACTTTATGAATTTGGAATTTAATGACTCTTTTGATATAATAATATTTAGTTATGTTTTACATCATTTAAACAATCCAGTTTTGGCATTAAATAAAGCTAGAGAATTACTTACCGATAATGGTAAAATCTTGTTTTCAGTACCAGGCATTGATTATCTCAAAGAGACATTTATGCCCCAAGATTTGGATGGCAGATATACTTTGGATGATATGGACAGGATGGTTGATGAAGCTGGTTTATTTCCAATTTCTGCATGTAGAAATCGCTTTTTAATGACATTTAATTCTTATGAAATGTATAAAAAATATTTACAAAGTATTGGAACATATCAGAAAATACTTGGCTATTCAAACGATTTATGGGATTCTGACTTTGACAAAGAGATTGAAAAGAGATTTTATGATAATTCTTATATAACCGGTGAGTATTTAACATATAGCTGTACCGACAAGCAAAAAGTTTTGACAAGGAGATAATTATGATAGTATATAGTAATAGTGTTTCAAAATTTTTAAAAGATATAGATGATGGAATATCCTCCATTTTAAATGACTTGATGAGCAAAAAACTATATAGAAAAGTCGGAAAATCTGAAATTAATTCGTGGGATTCATCATTAGGATATATTGCCAACGTAATAAAAGATTGTAATATTCCTATGAATAGTACTATTACTCTAGAATATAATCTACCAATGACATCAAAAAGAGTAGATTTAATTATAAGTGGATATAACGACCAAAAACAAAAAGTCGTTATTCTTTTTGAATTGAAACAATGGAGTGAAATTCATTTGCTGGATGATAGTAATTATTTGGTGGAGACTTTCATTAATGGCGGACTCCAAAAAGTAGT
This sequence comes from uncultured Bacilli bacterium, assembly GCA_944358495.1. GTDB lineage: Bacteria > Bacillota_I > Bacilli_A > RF39 > UBA660 > Coprosoma. Next base: position 30,632 of record CALVRF010000001.1, on the reverse strand, counting down.
TCATCCCGCTTATCAAGTTTGGTCTTATCAGGAGTTATTAAAGGATTTTGACGACTATATTCAACAGAATCAAGTGATTTTAAAATCTGTTGTCTTGTTACACAATTATGAATTAACACCTAATGATGATTTGTTGAACGAAAAATTTGATGATTTTGTTAAAGGTGTTAGTTTATTCGGAAAAAATGATAAATTATTACTAAAAAAATTTTTGGAAGACAATATTAAATTTGGGGATAATGGATTAATAATACAAGAAATTAACAATTCCAAGATTAATCCTTCCGCCAAATTACAAAACAATATAAAAGCATTACTCATTGATAATCAATATTTTAAATTAATCGATGATCAAGTGGAAGTTTTTGACAGAATTATATCTGTTGCAAAAAAGTATGAAAAAACTGTGGTTATTGTTAGTGGAAAACCAGGGACAGGAAAATCAGTAGTTGCAATTAATTTATTGGGATATTTTATTAACGAAGGAAAGCTGTGTCAATATGTATCTAGAAATACAGCTCCAAGAGTGGTTTATTCATATCAACTAAAACAAAGTATGAAAAAAAGTAGTATTGATAATTTATTTAAATCATCAGGGTCATATACTGATGTGCAAGAAAATATTTTTGATGTGTTAATTGTTGATGAAGCTCATTGCTTAACTGAAAAATCCGGACTTTTTAATAATTATGGGGAAAATCAAATAAAAGAAATAATTAGGTCCGCTAAATTATCTATATTTTTCATTGATGAACAACAACGCGTACATTTTAATGATATTGGCACAAAAGAAAATATAAAATATTTTGCGGAAATGTATAATGCAAATATTTTGAATATGACTTTAAAATCACAATTTAGATGTAGTGGTTCTAATGATTATTTAAATTTTGTGGATTACCTCTTGCAAATCAATAATGAATATAGTGGGGAAATGGTTGATTATAATATAAACGTAATAGAAAGCCCTACTAAATTAATGAATACAATTAAAGAACTTAACACCACAGAAAATGCTAGAATTCTTGCAGGCTATTGTTGGAATTGGAATAAAAAAGAGGCTAACAACCCTGATTACCATGATATTGTTATTGATGATTATGCAATGAGCTGGAATTTGGGGCAAGCACAGACATTTGCAATTGATGACTCCGTCAATGAAGCTGGTTGTATACATTCGGTACAAGGCTTGGAATTTGATTATGTTGGAGTAATTATTGGTAACGACTTGAAATATGAAAATGGAGTTGTTGTGGCCGACTTTCTCAATCATGCTTCAACAGATCCATCTTTAAGGGGACTAAAAAAATTGTTGAAAAAAGAACCGGAAAAAGCAAACGTAATTGCCACTCAACTAATTAAAAATGCTTATAGAGTACTATTAACCAGAGGTATTAAAGGATGTTTTATTTACTGTGAGGACAAAAATTTGCAATCATATTTTAAACAAAAAATAGAAGATTTTGTGAAACACTAAACTTCTTGTTCCAAATGTATACTTTAGTTTGAATTTATGGTAAAATTATCTTGAGGTGATATGATGAAAAAAATGAATGTAATAGTAATTTTTAACAAAGATATGACACAAACATTAATGTGTAAACGAACTAAAGAGCCTTATATGGGAATGTATAATCTTGTTGGTGGGAAAATTGAAAAAGAAAATGATGGCTTAAATGAGGCCTACCGCGAACTTTATGAAGAAACTAACATAAAAAAAGATGATGTTGAACTAATCCACTTTATGAATTTGTCATATGTTAAGTGGGGAAAAGAATTAGAAGCGTATTATGGCATATTAAATAAAAATGTTACACTCGTAGAAGAAGTAAATAAACTCGAATGGGTACCAATTAATGATAATTTCTTCGACATGAACAAATATGCTGGCGAAGGAAACATTGGTCATATAATTGAAGAAATCAAAATAGATATGAAATAAAGGAGTCTGTTAATAAAAATAGCCTTTGGCAATAATGCCAAAAGCTATTTTTTTATATATTCTATAATATTGACCATATCACAATTTAAATAATTACAAAATCTATCTAATACATCTATATCTACTCTTTTAAGAGTTCCATTTACATACCCTTGTAAAGTATCGTGTTTTGTATTAGTATCACGCATTATTTTATTTTTACTTATACCACGTTCAGCTAATAAACTACCAAGTTTAAACAACCAATACCCATGTTCAACCTCTATTTTTACATACTTTTCCTGCATTATACCACCTAATATAATTGTACTTACGAATACCGTTGTTGACTATTCCGTAAGTACGGGGTATACTTAATATGAAAAACATTAAATAGAAATTAGAAAATTACCTTTTATATCTTTGTTATATACCATTAAAGCTGTCATTATACCTAAATAAATGGTATATATAAATATTTAATGTTTTTCGTTTTAGGAAGGTGGGGAATAAAAAAATAAGATTTTAATTATCAACCTTATTTCTTATATACTCATAAATTTCATTATCATCAACATCTAAATACTTACACCATTTATCAATTAGTAATGTATCTATTTGCTGTGCTAAACCATTTGCGTGTTTTTTAATTGTTTTGAAGTCGGTATCTGTATCTCTCATAAATTGATTAATACTTATATTTTTATCATTTAACAATTTACCAAGTTTAAATAAGCAATACCCATTTGGTAAATCTACTTTAACAATTTCTTTAGATACAGCGTTTATATTGTCCTTAAATATAAATATCACCTTCTTCAATTTAATTTTACAAAGTTATTTCATAATTGCATATTAGGCGATATTCCGATACACATTATTTTTTAATGATAAATATCACACTTATAGTATTAATATTTGAATTTTCTATCTTTTTATACTAAAAAATACTTGCTTAAAACAAGCATAAAATAATTTAATATGGAAAGTAGGAATATATGCAAAGCAAAATAAATCAAAAAAAAAAAGAAGTTTTAACTCAATATATATTACCCGCATTTCTTAAATATAAAGACAAAGAAATATATGATATAAGTATTTATCAGAACGAACTTATTAGAGTAAAATATAATAATCATTTCTTCTATATTGATATTATTTATAGCTACAATAATTTTTATTGGAAGTTAACGCCTTATAAAAATAGTTATTACACTACTGAAATCACTTCTAACTCTTTTGAAAGAGTACTATTCGCAATTACTGAGGCAAAATAAAATGACATTTTTATCATTTAACAATAATAAAAAGGCTATATATAATAAAGATAAGTTAGAAGAATATGCTTTATATCAGAATAATGACAAATTATCTTATGTTTTAGCTTCTGATATTGCTTTCTTTATAAAATTTAGAGGAGCTGTTGCTGTATCTACTATTGATAAAATGTTAGCTATTGATCTATCTAATTATCAAGTATCAACTGAAAATAAAGAAAAAGTTAAAATTTTAGTCTATGAGAAGCTAGAAAAATATTTCAATATATTACCAATAGAAATAGATGTTCACAATTATGATGATAATGAATTTATAGAGGCTTATAAAAATAGATAATTAAAAAGGTATTAATCATATATCATTTTTATATCATCTTTTCCTTAATTTTTAAAAACTCACATTAAATCTTTTTAAACAAAAGTAAACGAAAATGCTTAAAAATAAAGGAAAAACAAACTTTTTAATTTTTATTAAATCTTATAAAGAAAACTCTTATTCTCCACCAATTTGATAGTTTAGCCCTTATTTTATGAGGGTTTTTATTTTTCAATATCATTGTTATATCATTGTTTTTGATTTTTTTATATTTTTACTACTGTTTTGTAATATCATTTTTATATCATTTTTTCCTTAATTTTTATAAATTCACTGTAAATTTTTTTAAACTTAAATAAACTAAAATGGTTGAAATTAAAAGGAAAAACATATTTTTAAAATTATTTAATATCAATAAATAAAACCCTTATTCTCCACCAATTTAGTAGTTTAACCCTTATTTTATAAGGTTTTTTATTTTGCAATATCATTGATTATATCATTGTTTACTTTTAAAGTATAAGATAATTTATATAAAAAATATGGTGGAAGTTATTCTATGTTAAAAATTTAATGCTTTAAAACCATTGCTTTAGATCATTCAAATCATTCTGATTTGCATATTTTAACAATATACTTCTAATTTTTTAATCTCTATCATAATCCCATCTCCAAGGTCTTCTTAATAATGCACAAATAAATAATAAGTTTTCTGATAATTCAATTATTTCTTTTTTTATAAGAAGATAATCTTGTATATTAACTTGATATATATCATTTTTATATTTAAGCTTCATTTTTTACTTCCTCCATAATAACAAAATACACGGCATTATTGTTAATTACCATTTATATAATAATATATCGTAAGTATAATATAATTAGTTATATTATAAATATTATTTTTAAAAAAAATGAGTTTATTCCTCATTTTCATTTAATTGCTTTAAATACTGTTCTTTTAATTCCGGATATAATGTAAAAAATGTTTCGATATTTATTCCTCTTTTTCTCCATCTTATAACTTTTGGAATTAAATCACTATTATCTTTCGGAAGAAAAGGTGGTCTATTTGGGTATAAATAAAGTTTTAATTCTCCCATATCATTTAATTCTTTAAGTTTTTCAAAAACGTTATCTATATGTTCTTCATGGATTACATTTTCATCGGATTCACTAATCACTTCTGCGGACCAACCAGTTTCCCCTGAAATAAAGTTTTTGCCACTTAACGTATAAAGTGAACCTGAAACGTTAAAAATATCTTTAAACATACCTTCTTTTCTTTCCACCAAAAGTACTGGATTATTTTCTGTTCCATCACCACTTAAATAATAATATAAATCGCTACCTTTATTGCTTATAAAAATTGTGGAAATTGCTTTAGATAAAGTTGCATATACCCAAGACTTACCATGAGTACTTTTATTTCTTTTAATTATTTTTAAACCTTGATGTATACTCCCGTGATATACAGGAATTATTTTTTCTTTCATATTTACCTTCTTCTATTTTTAGCACGCTCTAGAGTTTTTACATATTGAGGATTTAAATGTTCTGTTTGTTCGGTACTCTCTAAAACATAACTTTTTATTCTTTCTAAAATACCTTTATGAATATAGCATGAAACACCATTTTCATACCCATCATTTTTATTTAGGATTGCGTTGGCATTACAACCTGCATAACAGTTTTTATAATACTTACATGTTTCTATGCATTTTGTTCTTCTTTCGACACTTGATTTTAATAAATCATAAAATACATCACTTTCAAATATTTGATTTATACTAGATAATGAATCAACACTTCCTAAAGAATACTCTGGAGTACATAATCGATCACACGGATAAATATTCGCATCGGAATCAAAACATAACCATTTTCCTAAACATGAATTAAAAGTACATACCCCTGAATGTTCGTTTAAAATTAAATTAACTAATTCATTACAAGTAGCTACATTGATTTTACCATTATTATCTAAAGTCCAGTATTTAAAAAAATCAACAAAATTTTCTATGTACTCATCGGGATTTAAGCCTAAATCACCTTCGTGCATTTTAGCTTCTCCATCGATAAACATTGGATTTAATTTTAATCCTACACCCATAGAATTGAAAAAATTATATTCATCAATCAAATTAGAAACGTTAGTTTTATTAACAACTAAAACAGCTCCTGGCCTAAAACCATTTTCTTGTAATAATCCTATACTATCTAAAATTTTTGATGTGTTACCCCTTGTATATTCATTATTTAATCCATCAAATGAAAGTCCAAAATTTGTATTTCTTTTTCTGAAAAAATCTACAACTTCTTGATTAATTAATGTACCATTAGTTTGAATAGTAAATAGAAATTCTTTATTAAAATGGTCACAAAAATCATAAATTTCTTCATAAAAAGATAATGGGGCAAGCAATGGCTCACCACCATGCCAAATAATATTAATAAAATCATATTCTGAACATAATAATGAAATATATTTTTCTAATTTATTTATATCTAATAAATCATTAGAGTAGCCATATTTTTCATGGAAACAGTATTTGCAACGCATATTACATCTATGCGTCGGTTTAATTAATGTATTAATGTTTTGCACGTTTCTTTAATACCATCTGACATACTCCTGGTGTATTATCATGTGAATCATTGTGATAGTCAGGATGGCCTCCACTATTATCATGTCCATTTTCGTGAACTCCCATTAGATCTGAAAGCTCAATAGATGATTGTGATTGATATAATTTTAATAGTTCTAATGTTCTACTACCTTTTTCGTAGTCACTATTAACATTTTGTGGTATTATTCTATACAATCCTGGTGTATTATCATGTGAATCATTATGATAGTCAGGGTGGCCACCACTATTGTCGTGTCCATTTTCATGAGCACTAATTTCTTCTAAACATGCATTAGATGACTGTGATAAATATTCCTTATAAATATCTTGAATAGCTTGTTTTGTCATTAAAGTTCCTCCTTTATGGCTATAATATCAACATTTAGTAATATTGTCAAATGTGTTATATAAATCAATATCATTTTTATATCATTTTTTTCTTAATTTTTATAAATTTACTTTAAACCTTTTTAAATATAAATAAACCAAAAAGGTTGAAATTAAAAGGAAAACTATATTTTTAAAATTATTTAATATCGATAAATAAAATCCTTATTCTCCACCAATTTAGTAGTTTAGCCCTTATTTTATAAGGGTTTTTATTTTACAATATCACATTTATATCACTTTTTTCAAAAAAAAATCTAATGACTTTTGCAATATGAACATGTACACAAAAAGTAGACAAATTCAAAAACATCAAGTGTCCTAGATTTTTCCCTTTATTTTTGATTATCAACCATTAAACCTTTATAATACTTCCAAGCAATTACTCTAAAGGCTAGTTTATCAACTAGTCTTGCATCAATTGTTTTATTTTGAATGGCCGTCTTAATGGAATCTATACTTTTAGCATAATCAGTAGTAATAATTAAATCATTACCAGCCAATACCGCTTTTACCGTTGCAGCTTCAACATTAGAAACCGCACCCATCGCCAAATCATCAGTAATAATAATCCCCGTAAATCCTAATTCATTTCTAAGTAGATTATGAACACTCGGAGATAATGAAGCTGGATTCTCAGAGTCAATGCTATTAACTATATTATGACTAACTAAAACAGCTTCTGCTCCAGCATCAATACCAGCTTCAAATGGTGGCAAATCATTTTTAACTATTTCATCATATGAACGTTCATCAGTTACCTCACCTTCATGAGTATCTTTGTTATTGCCATAACCTGGGAAATGTTTCAAAGTATAAGATACACTTGTTCCTTTACTAGCTCCAATTACCGTTTTAGCATAAGTTGCAGTAGTCGCAGTATCCTCACCTAAAGTTCTCCCGTACATATAAGCACTAGAATCAGTTGCCACGTCAACAACCGGCGCCAAATTAACATTTAATCCTAAATTATATAATATACCACTCTTTTCAACAGTATCTTTTTTTATGGCTTCAAAACCACCAGATAAATATAATTCCTTAGATGACTTAAATGGCTCACTCATTAATTTAGGATTACTACTAACTCTAACCACTTTTCCCCCTTCCTCATCGACAGCCGTTAATATCGGAATTTTAGCAACATTTTGTAAACTATTCATCATACTTTTTACTTGTTTTGATGATTTATTTTGAAAATCTCTTTCAAAAAACACGTAACCACCAAATTGATTTTCCTGTAAAATAATCATACCATTGCTATCCGGATATCTAACCAACAATATTTGGGAAATTTTTTCCTCCAAAGCCATTTCTTTTAATTTTTCATTAGCTTGAATATAGAAGTCACTAAATATTCCATTATCTTGCCAATCATCAGGAATACCATCTTCATCTTCAGTTACATTAACTGAGCTATAATTAATAACTTGAATATCTTGTAAATCCACATTTTTATTCAGCTCGCCAACATATTCTAGTTCTATAATATCGCCAACGTCAATATCTCCACCATCAATAGCAAATGTATAAATAACATGATTATTATCTTGAACTGTTAATGCATTGTTCCCTACACTCATTACGGTTGTTGTAATTTTATTTACATTTTGTCCTTGCTCTTCTGTTTTAGAACTATAAAAAATAAGCATACCAATTAAAAATAAAGTAATCAAAACGATCAACAGAATAAATTTTATATTTCTCTTGTTCATCCACTCATCCTTTCCCATATTATTATATATAATTTTTTCCCTAAATATGTCACTTTTGCGACAGCTTTATTCTACATAATATCCCTTTCATATCCTTGACAAAATATTGGTTTGATATATAATAAGCTCCATACAAAACTTTAGAAAGAAGGAAAATCTATGATTAAACTTAGTGAGAATGAACTAAATATTTTGCACAAAAAAATGTTATTTCATGGCCATAAGACATATACTTCTGACTTCTTTGCCACCCAAGAATATAAAAGATTAAGGTATTCTGCTATTGACCATCTAAATGCTAGCTGGGATAATCGTTTATCATTTCATTTTTGTTCCATTAATGACATTTTAAAAGCTGGAAAATATGTTGTAGAAAAACACACCAATGGGATAAATATCCGCGTTCCTTATACTAATAATGATTATTTAACTTCAATGGTTATCGCTAAATTCGGAACCAACCCCAAACCCAAAAAATATGATAAAATCATAAGGTTCATTAAAAATCACGTTGAATGGATTGATTCCACCAATATTCCAGTATATCTAAATACCGATAATGAGCCCAGTGGTAGCTGCATTTTTCAAAGTTTTTACAGCTTTAAAGACTTAGATCAAACCTTTTTGGAAAAATTGCCAGTATACCTAAGCGAAATTATCTTATTAGGACCTTGCCAAGATAATCAAAAAATGACATACATCCACGAATTATACCATGCTTTATTAAATAGAAATAAAGGTAGTGTATATAATAAATTACATGATGAGGCTTTATCCATTTTTATGGAAAAAGTAGGAGCCATGGATTTAGATGATACCAAGCATTTACTAACCTTAAGAACATTATATAGATTACTAGACTTAAAAGAATGCATTATGAAAAAAACATATCTAGAATATACACAAGAAAATAGTCCGAGTATTATCGATTTTGAAACATATATAATATCCACCTTACTTGCAACCGCTTTATTTCATACATATAAGAACGGTTCAAATAGCACAAGAAAAGAAATAGATAGTGCTATCAATCAAGTTTTACTTGGTAATGGTATAATAGAAGATGTCTTTCAAAGATTTGAAGCCACTGAAGAAAAAGGTTCCGTATTAGTCCGTAAACAACTTAAAAAATTTCATAGATAATAAAATAACAATACATTATTTCCGTATTGTTATTTTTATAAAATTATCTTCTATTTTTAATAAATTCTTGCATTTCCTCATATCCCTCTAAATTCTTATTAGCGCCCGTTATCAAAGTAGAAGCTCCATGAAATGCTTTAAAGTCGTTTTTTCGAATACTATCAATCGTATCATCGATAATAGCCTCCTTTTTATCGGCCGTACTCATAATTCGGCCCTCTTTAAACTTACTAGGGCAAAATGAAAAATGCTTAACTCTAACCCCGCGATTAGAAGAATCAATCATCATTTTCCTTAAATCACTAGGCAATTTTAAAGACCACTCATCAGGTGGTCTTATTTTTTGTCTGCACCACAATTTGGTCCGTCAGTACCGTCGCCCCAGTCACTAATATTCCTTGTACAATATTATTAATAATCGTATCGCCACCCATCAATACCGATAACAAAATGCCAACTACCAATAATACCAAAGGTAAAAACTTATCACTTATAACTTTCGTCTTTTTAACAATATAATTTATCACATATAAAACCGGAATCAATATTAATTTATTGTCCAATATATAACTAACAACATCCACAAAAAGCACCTCACTTTCTTATAATATTTAATGCACAAAATTATAAAAAAGTAATTACTCTAAACCAAGATATTGCGTGTTTTTTTCCAAACACTAATTATTTCATATAATTTATCTCAAATGTTGTGCCCTTACCTAACGTTGACTCTACCCTAATATATCCATTATCTTTTTCAATAATTGACTTAGCTAATGAAAGACCAATACCAATGCTACTATCGCTGGCATTTTCACCATTATAAAATCTATCAAAAATATGTTTTAATTCTTTTTTACTAATACCTTTACCCTCATCAATAATTAAAATTTTAACCCCAAATTTCGTACTACTAAGCTCAATTTTAATCTTGCCATTGGGCGCTGAATATTCTACAGAGTTCTTTATAATATTCGTAAGCGCTTCCAGTTGCCATCGATAATCGCCCATAAAAACATCTCCAGAACCCTTAAATTCTACCTGAATATTTTTAATATCCATTAATACATCTAAGTTTTTCACAGCATCTTGAACCAGCTCCAAAGAATTTATTGCTTCCTTTTTCATGTCAATCGCTCCAGCATCTAATTTAGCTAGCTTTAGCATCGATACCACCAAGAAATTCATCAAAGTAACTTGTGAAACAATTTCTTTAATAAAATCATTTCGTGTTTTTTCATCCATTTCTTCATTTTTCAAATTATCCAGTAAAATTAAGATTGAAGTTAAAGGCGTCTTTAACTGATGCGAAATATTAGCTACCGACTCTTGGAAAATAGCTTTTTCATTAACCGCCTTAAGCGACGTTTCCTTTAACATCAAAACGAGCTTATACAAATTATTTTTTAACTTAGAAAGTTCACCCTCATCATTATCCACAATATCCAATGAATAATTTAAATTACTAATAGCCTCAATATACTCCTCAATATTTTTTATTTGTTTCCGGCGTGCTTTAATAAAAAACCAAAACATCAAACCTAACACCGCAATCATTACTAATATCAGTAAAGTCATCATTAATATATTTCCCTGTAATTGGCTCTTCAGCTGAATAACCGCTTCCCTATCAATACCATAACTTGCAAGTGACTCAAAATCATTAGAATTACTATTTAATAATTCAATCAACCTTTCCTCAGAAACATTAGGATACTTTTCTCTAACCTCATTGACAATTCCTGCCATAGTCACATCGACCGCTTTAACATAATTGTTATACTGCTGATAAATTACTAGGCTAGCCAAAATAATAAAAACTACGCTAGCCAAAACCAAACCAATAATTAAATTTTTAAAACTTTTCATCATTTGCTATTCACCCGGTATCCTAATCCCTTAACTGTCGTAATCAACTTATCATTATTAAGTTTAGCCCTGATTCTTTTAATATAAACCGTTAAAGTGTTGTCATTAACAAAATTACCAGCCACATCCCATATTTTTTCCAATATAGCCTCGCGTGTTATTAACTTATCCATATTCATAAATAAAAATAATAAAATTCTATACTCTAAGGCCGTAAAATTAACTTCTTGACCATCGACATATACTCTAGCCCCTGCAACATCAATACGAACATTTTGACACTCGATAATTTTCGTATTCCCCTTTATTAATCGGTTTACTCTAGAAAGTAGCTCTCTATTTCTAAAAGGTTTCGCTATATAATCATCAGCGCCTAATTCAAAACCCTGAACAATATCATCTTCTTCATCTCTAGCCGTCAAAAATATTACCGGTATTTTAGCCTCATTTTTAATATTATGGCACACCTCAAAACCACTGCCGTCTGGCAACATTACATCCAAAATAGCAATATCAAAGTCATTATAATTTATTTTCTTCATCGCCAGCACATCGCGAAAAACTACCACTTCATAACCTTCTTTTTCTAATAAAAACTTTAACCCCTTAATTATTGACTCATTATCTTCCAAAAGCAAAATTTTTTTCATGATTATCACCAATTTTCATCACCTGTATTATAACACAAAAGGACTTAAAAAGCCCTTTTATCATCAAATATTATCACTACGAATCGTTTCAATAATATTTTCCTTATTAATTTTTGATAAAGAATAATGCATCGTAATAAACACTATCACAAAGACAAATACTATCGAAATAATAATTGGACCAATCGGCACCACATATGGTGTCTCTAACGATTCACTAATTCCCATATATATACCGTACGACAATAACAAGCCTAATGGTATGCCAATAATTAATGACTTAAATCCATAAAAAACACTTTCTAATCTAATCATCCGATTAAATTCCTTACTTGTCATGCCTACCGACTTTAACATAGCAAACTCTTTCCTGCGTAAATTCATATTCGTGGTAATAGTATTAAAAATATTAGTTACGCCAATTAACGTAATCACCATAATAAAGCCATAAAGGAAAATAGAAATTACTAAAACAATCGCATTATTTTCTCTAATACTTTCATCAAGGCTAGACACAAATACATTCCGATATTCATCATTATTTTCGATATAATCATTTATCTTTTTCGCTGCCTCATCAGCTGAATCGTCCTTTAAATAAAAAGCCCCACTAGAATAATCTAAACTATCCATATAAGAATCAGAAACAATTAAAACGCCATAATGTAATGCCCCTAAATTCATCGGTAAGATATCCGTCTTTTTAACGACTCTTATATTAATTTTATCTTCACTATCGATGGTGGTTCCAGAAATTTCATCGCCAACTTCCAAATTATACAAATGCCCACTATATTTTTTATCATCGATAAAAGTTGTCGCATTATCAAGTAAAATTCCGCCCTTTGCGTAGTCGTCCGCCTTACCACCTAATTTATCAACATAATTTTTATAAGCTTCATCCCCGATTGACATTAGCATCAAATAATAACTATCTACATTCCCACTCATTTCCTTGCCCATACTAGTCAAATACTCATCAGGAATTTCTATCTCTACTGTTCGTTCAATTATTGAAGCACTGTCAAACATCTGCTCTAAAGCCTTATAAAGTTCATAACTAGCTTGGCTATCATCAGCAGTATTAAAGACTGATACATTATAATCTAAGCTTTGATAATACACATTGGATACTTTAAAACTATACTGAATCAAAGCCGAAATGGAAATAAACATAATTATACTAACAACTAAAGAAATAACTGTTGTTCGATACTTCTTTCGGCTTCTTTTCAAATTTTTATAAGCAATCTCTCCGCCAATGCCGAAAATTTTCTTCACTAATTTTGGACTGCGAATTTTTTTATTATTAATTTTTATATCATCACTACCTCTAATCGTTTCAATCGGTGATATTTTGGCGGCTTTTCGCGCCGGCAAGATAGCCGATAAATAAATCGTGATTATTGAAAATAGTAAAGCAACTACCAAGGACCAGGGTGAAATATAATAAACAAATTCTAAATTATTTAAATAATCTCCTAAAATTAAATTAATTAATAAAACTAAAACATAAATAACTAATATTCCTAAAATCAATCCCAAAGCAATACCAATAACGCCCAGTATTAAGCCCTCAAATAAAACCATTTTTTTAATTTGCTTAGAAGTTGCCCCCACACTAATAAGCATGCCATATTGTTTGAATTTTTCGGTAATAGAAATAGAAAAACTATTTTTAATCACAAATACACTAGAAACCAAAATAATTAAAATGACAATAGCTCCAACGATATAAAACATCGACATCGTCGAAGAACTAAAATTTCCACCATAGGCATCTAATAAATCTTCGTTATAAATAACTTCATATTCTTGGCTCAAATCATCATTAATATCTTTACTAAATTCTTTAGCCTGCACTGGATTAGTATATAATACTCCAATATTAAAATTAGTCGCCGTATCATCCAAATAACTAATTAACGTACTAGCTGGCGCAGAATAAGGTTCAAGTGATGGTCCAATTCCGGTAAATATACCAACAATAGTATATTCCTTGGTCATTTCAGAAACCAAAGTTTCTTCCTCTCCATCAATACCAGAATACGTTACATTTTGATTAACTTCTTCACCACCTAAATAACGCTTTCCGATATCTAACGTCAATTTATCACCGATTTTATAAACAACTGAACTATCCTGATTCATTCTTTTTGGGATGATAATTTCATTACTATTTTTAGGTAACCTGCCTTCGGTAAGTTCCACATGAATATGTTTAAAAGCTTCATCGTCATATTCACTCACATATAAATAAGGCCTATATTCTTCAATACTAGTAATAAACTTAGCATAACCTAAATCCCTAGTTCTAAAAGAATCGGTAACATTTCGGTTGTTTTCCACATACTTAACTTCTTCGCTATCAACCTTTTTAAATATCGCTTCATAGTCACCATTATCCATAATCGCATTTTCCACAAATGTCGCCTGGAAACTAGTGACAATTCCGGCCACTACACAAATAAGTGCTGTTGAAAGCATAATTCCGATAATCGTAACTGTTGCTCTTTTCTTATTCAAAAGTAAATTACGAACTGCCAATTTCTTTAAATTTTTCATGTCAGTTCCTCTCATCCTTAATTAATTTACCATCAGCCATCGTAATAACTCTATCTGCTTTCAATGCAATATTTAAATCATGGGTAATAACAATTACTGTCTGCTTATATTTTTTATTTGATAACCTAAGTAAATCCATAATTTCTCTACTAGCCTTAGAATCTAAATTACCCGTCGGTTCATCAGCCAAAATAATTGCTGGATTATTAATGAGTGCTCTTCCGATTGATACGCGCTGTTGTTGTCCACCGGATAATTGATTAGGCAAATGTTGACGTCTATTTTTTAAAGCTAAAACCTCAAGCATATCATCAATTTTCTTAGTACCAACTGTTGTTCCATCTAAGTCACAAGGCAAACAAATATTTTCTTCAACATTTAAAATCGGTATTAAATTATAGAACTGATAAACTATCCCGACTTGACGACGGCGAAAAATAGCTAAATTATCATCGCTTAGTTTATAAATGTCCTCATCTTCGATAAACACCTTCCCACTTGTGGGACGATCCACTCCGCCAATCAAATGCAAAAGCGTCGATTTCCCGCAACCGCTAGGGCCAACAATCGCGACAAACTCACCTTTATCCACACTAAAACTAACATTATCTACAGCATTGATCGCTGTTGCACCTTTTCCATATGTTTTTGTTAAATTTTCCACTTTCAAAACTGTCATAGTATCCCTCCTTAAGAACATAATATCTCCACAAAGTGACTTTAAAATGACAAAAAAAATAGTGAACTTAATCACTATTCTATTATAACGTTTATTCCTGAAGTCCAAGCTGTACAAAGAAATCTTTAATGGTATTTTCATCATCAGTATAACCGTTAATCTCAGCTACTACTTCTTTATCTTTAATACCAATAGTTAGTGGTGTTCCCCAACTAGTATTATCATCAAAATAGCTTAATGAAGATAATATTGAATTAGTTTCATCATCAGTTAATTCGTCAATTTCTATAATGTAAACTGGTACATTATTATCAGCAGCATATTCATCAATTATCGGTTTATATGACAAACAATAACTGCATGTTGTTTGCGCTAAAATAAGAGCAAATGGCTCACCACTATCATATAAACATTGATATTGGTCATAGGTAAGTGCTCCTAAGTTTTCATATTCAGGATCACTCACTACCTCACAAGCAAATTTAGCTAAATTAGCATCTTGTAAGAATTCAAACAAAGCATCCTCATCGTCAAAAATTTCTTCTTTAAAATCATCAACTTTTTCACTTTGAATCGTTAAAATAACATTTTTATCAAAAGAATTGTCATTATATTTTAATTCTTTTTTCATAGATTTTAATTCATCACTAGAAAAACTTTCCGTATCTACATAATATAATGCATGACCTAATCTTGTAGCTACGTTATTTAAAGTTTCTTTTTCTTTATTGCTAAGTTCATCAGCTACTACCAAAGCATTTTTATCATCACTTTCATATAAACATTGATACTGCTCATAGTTCACAGACCCAAGTTTATCATAGTCGCCATCAGCTTTTACTCCACATGTAAAAGTTTTATCCGGTTCTGGCCAAAAACTAATTATTAAAATTACTGCTACAACTAAAACAATTACTCCAAAAATAACCAATAAACGTTTGTTTTCGTTCATATCACTACCTCTTTTCTCTATATAATAATAACATATTTTCCAAATTTAATCTACTAAATCGTTAATTTTCAACCATTATCACTAAATTTTCACCAATAAAAAAGCGTTTTTGGCTTTATTACGCTTTCTTCTAACTTATAAACTATTATTGAATATTTTGCAATCTTTTAATGCGATTAACTGTACTTGGATGAGTACTCCATAAAGAATCCTTCTCTTTGCCTTTTAATGGATTAACAATAAATAAAGATTCCGTTGCTTTGTTAACATTCATTGGTCTATTTTCTGTTTCTAATTTTGTTAATGCGCTTATAAGTCCTTCTTTATTACGAGCAATTTCTACCGCACTAGCATCAGCCAAATATTCACGATTACGCGAAATGGCTAATTTAAGCAATGTAGCTGCTATCGGCGATAAAATAATAAATACTAAACCCACAACTAATAAAATTATAGAAGCTCTACTGTCTTCATCGCGATTACCACCCCAAATTAAGCCGTGAGTAAATACATCAGCTAATATACTTACAAATCCCACCATTACAATGGAAATAGTAGAAACTAGAATATCATAGTTTTTAATATGTGATAATTCGTGAGCTAAAACACCTTCTAATTCATATTTATTAAGCTTTTTAAGTAGTCCTGTTGTTACACAGACTACAGCATGCTCAGGATTTCTTCCTGTCGCAAAAGCATTTAACGCATCAGTCTCCATCACATATAATTTGGGCAATGGTAATCCGGCACTAATACATAAAGATTCCAAAGATACATTTAATTGTAAAAACTCTTCACGTGTTGCCGGCCTCGCACCATTAATACTCAAAATCATTTTATCTGAATTATAATAAGAAACAAATGCTGAAATTGCGGAGATGGAAAGTCCTATTGCTGCTGCTAAATAAATGTTATCAAAGAGAAATAAAGATACAAAATAAATTAGTAAAGTGATGAAAACAAAAAAGATAGTAATAATCAAACCTGTTTTCAATTTATTACGTCTAACATCTCTTAAAATCATCTTATAACTTCACCTCAACTACTTCTTTTTCGTCTTCTTGCACTTTAAAATATTCTTTCTCTTTATACTTCATTAATTTTGCCATAATATTGTTTGGAAATACCATAATCGCCGTATTATAATGTTGCACTGTATCGTTATAAAACTGGCGAGCAAAGGCAATTTTATCTTCAGTTCCTGTTAATTCAATTTGCAAATTTTTAAAAACTTCATTAGCTTTTAAATCTGGATAATTTTCTGACAAAGCAAATAAATTATTTAATTTTTCACTTACTTCCTCACTATTTTTGGCCATATCGCTCATCGAGTTAGCTTGATTTCTCGCATTCACTACCTCAGTTAACACTTGACTTTCATATGCGGCATAACCCTTCGTAACTTCTACTAAATTAGGAATTAAATCAGCTCTACGTTTAAGCTGATTATCTATTTGTGACCACGCATTATTACATCTAATATTTAATTTTACCAAGTGGTTATATAAAATAATTATAATTGCTACTAAAATCACAATTATTATTAAAAAAACTACCATATAATTCTCCTTTCACAGCTACTATTAGTTTATCATATTTACGCCTTTTTTTAAAGAGTTAATTCATGGGAAGATAAAACACCATACTATTTAATTTTAGCTCTTTGGTTTAATATATTCATTTTTTGACATTTTTTGAGCTTTTTTTCCCATAAGAAGCAGGAATTACCTCTATAAAAAACGTATATTAATATAGAACTCCAAAGTTCTAACAAATTATAATATGGGAGAAACAAATATGAAAGAATTATATGAATATCAGGAATTAACCGAAAAAATGAATCGCATAGTCCAAAAAGGATGGATTAAATCAGTCAATAATGGTGACTCCGGCGTTGGTCTTACGTTAGAAAATGAGCTAGACATCCATAGTGAAGATTTTGAAATTCCCGATTATGGAGCAATTGAAATAAAGGCTAAAAAAACTAATAGTGAGCCTTACATCACTTTATTTGGGGCAGCGCCAGATAGCTATTTATATGAAATTAAAAGAATCCATAAAGAATATGGCTATCCCCATTCTAAATATCCACAATATAAAGTATTCAATATATCAATATATGGTAATAAGTATGTTCAAACTGCTAAAAAATATCAATATATTCTTTACGTTGACTGGCACAAAGAAAAAGTTTTTATGCATGTATTTGATAAATTAAGTGGTATATTAATCGACAATAAATGTTCTTGGAGCTTTGACATGATAAAAGAAAAAGTATATCGAAAATTAAAATACTTACTTTTTGTCAAGGCCGATAGAAAATATGAATGTGACAGTGTTTACTACAAATATTATGATTACACCTTTTATGAACTGAAAAAATTTAAAAGTTTCCTAAAAGCCATCGACGATGGCACAATTAAAATAACTTTTAAAATTAATGTTTTCAAAAGTGGTAAAAAAGCCGGGCAAATCCATGACCATGGAACTAGCTTTGATATTATGGAACAAGATTTAGAAAAAATCTATAATAAAATTTTATGACCTTTTGTCACCATAATCATCATATTGAAAGACAGTACTGTGGATTTATTCAATTTCAAGCGCATAAAAACCGTTGTTATTCAACGGTTATTTTATAAAGTGGTCGGGAAGACAGGATTTGAACCTGCAACAGCTACATCCCAAATGTAGTGCTCTACCAAGTTGAACTACTTCCCGATATATGGCGCGCCCAATAGGAGTCGAACCCATAACCTTTTGATCCGTAGTCAAACGCTCTATCCAATTGAGCTATGGGCGCATATGTCGCCTGCAAGGAATATATTAATACTTATTCTCTTACCACGTAATAAGCGCCAGCTATTAAATACTATTCAACAAAATAAGCATTATTCCTACAAGATAATATTGTCTAAAATTTAAGTAAATCAATACACTTAACTAAGACACGATTAAATTCTATCACAATTATGGGCGTTAGTCAATACCCACATAAAATCTTTTTATATTAAAATTTTTCTTTAAATTCCAACACAAACCTTTAAAAAAACAACTATTAAAACAAACTATAAATATATCGGCGCGGCCCAATAACTCGTTGGGCTTTTTCTTGCTTGGTGTAGCGGTTAAAAAAACCCTTAACCGAACGTAAGAGTTTATAGTTTTTACAGATGGTGGCTTCGGACAGAATCGAACTGCCGACACGAGGATTTTCAGTCCTCTGCTCTACCGACTGAGCTACGAAGCCAAATGGCGGTCCCGACGAGAATCGAACTCGCGATCTTCTGCGTGACAGGCAGACGTGATAACCGCTACACCACGAGACCAAAATGGTTGCGGGAGCTGGATTTGAACCAACGACCTTTGGGTTATGAGCCCAACGAGCTACCGGACTGCTCCATCCCGCGATATTCTAAAATACAAATGGCGGAGAAAGAGGGATTCGAACCCCCGCGCCGTTTCCGACCTCCCGGTTTTCAAGACCGGTCCCTTCAACCAGACTTGGGTATTTCTCCACGTTGGTGCCTAAGGCCGGACTTGAACCGGCACGGGATATGACTCCCGCAGGATTTTAAGTCCTGTGCGTCTACCAATTTCGCCACTCAGGCATCTAAATTATTCACTTTCAAAAAGTAACATATCCATTATATCACATTTTCTTTAAATTTAAACCCCTTTTTTGCGTTTTTTTATATATTTTTACGTACAAATAAATAAAATTTTAAGATAAACCCTAAATAAATATATAATCGACCTATAACAAACTATATGTATCAGCACAAAAGTTTATTAATAAAACAAAAATATAATAACTGTTCAGGCACATATATCAACTACCAAAATAAACACCATATATCTCAAAAAAACTAAAAAATATTCTAGTAAAAAACATAAAATTGCATGGCACAAAAACATATAGATATCAAAAAAGCCTTATAATTAAAGGCCCTAACAAACTACAATGGTGTCCCGCCCGAGATTCGAACTCGGGACCCTTTGATTAAAAGTCAAATGCTCTACCAGCTGAGCTAACGGGACATTATATGGCTGCCTCGGCTAGATTCGAACTAGCGAATGCCACAGTCAAAGTGTGGTGCCTTACCGCTTGGCTACGAGGCAATCACGTGGTGGAGAGAGATGGATTCGAACCATCGAACCCGAAGGAACAGATTTACAGTCTGCCGCGTTTAACCACTTCGCTACCTCTCCAAATAATGGTGCCGGAAATAGGACTTGAACCCACAACCTACTGATTACAAGTCAGTTGCTCTACCAGTTGAGCTATTCCGGCAAAAAAAATGGTGGGCGATATAGGACTCGAACCTATGACCCTCTGCTTGTAAGGCAGATGCTCTAACCAACTGAGCTAATCGCCCATTCATGTGGACGTAATTAACTATAACATATATAATTCTATTTGTCAACAAAGTTTCGCGCTTTTTTAATAGTTTTTAATTTGCAATTAATCCACATTGGTAAATTTTTTTCTAAAGTTTCAAAACCTTTTGGAGTCTCCTGAATCTTCCTTTTTCTAGGCTTACCATTAATCCGGTATTGAATATTTTTAATACTAAGTCTTAGATGAGCTTCTTCCTCATCCACCTCTAAAATTTCTACATATATATGATCCCCAACATTGATAAAATCACTTATATTTTTGACAAAGCCATTAGAAATTTCAGAAATATGAATAAGACCAGTATAAAATTCATCAAACGACATAAAAGCTCCATAAGGTTCGATGCATGTTACTGTTCCACGTACAACTTTCCCTTTTTCATATTTTGGCATATCAAACCAACTCCTAATATTATTATACCACACCTAATTATAAAACAAAAAATTACTTTACATTAACCCAAATTATAGTATAATATAAATATTACTAACAAAAATAATATAGTTTGATTTCAAATTATTTAGCAAAATAAATTACACAAAAATAGAGAAGGAAATGATACCATGAAAAAAATAAAAGAAGAACAAAAAATAAAAGAAATTATCGATAAGTTAAGACCCTTTTTAATATCTGATGGTGGCAATATTGAATTCATAAAATATGAAAATAATATTGTTTATATAAAAATGTTGGGTGCTTGTGCCGGTTGCGAACTTATTGATTTCACTCTAAAAGAGGGAATTGAAGGTGCTATAAAAGAAGAAATACCAAGTGTAAAAGAAGTTATTAACATCACCGAAATTCAAAATAATCAATATTTATAACCGTTTTACCTGTTACTCAAGCCATTCAATTGTTGGTAGCTGCAAAAAACGTCTATAATATAAATAAACATTTCTTAATATATTTTGAAAATCATCAACTTTGTCGATGATTTTTTGTAATTCATTTTCGTCCAAATCACCACTTATAATATTCTCATAAATATCAAAATAATACGTTGGATATAACAATCTAATAAAAAACAATAAATGTTCATCAGCAGTAAAACCTCCGCTATATAAAAAATAATTGATATCCTCCCATACATCATAACCTGAAAAAAACTTATTTTTAATATACTCAGCAATATCACGCACACGATAATCTACCACTAAATTCAAAGGATTATATAATTCAAAAGTATCGTCATCAACTTTAATTCGATCATGTCCCACACTTTCCTGAGCTATAATTTTCCGGCCCTCACTACCAAAAAACATATTAAACAACTGAATGCTCGTCTCGCCTAATCCTACAAAATAGCTAAAAGAGTTTCTAATTGCCGAATGTTTTTGCCCCAGCTGAGTTATTTCATATTCCAAGTAATCAATCTTATCTGACCATAATCCCCCCCAATGTACTCGTTTTAAATTAGTATCTATCCCCCTACCGCTTGACACTCCAACAAAAGATAAAACATCCCTAAAAGTAATCTTCTCACCATAATTAATCAAACGCATTAATATATAAGGAAGCCCATTAATAAAGGTAATTATCTGCCCATCTTTGTTCAAAATAATTTGATGGATATAAAGCCCTTGCTTTAAAATTTCCAAGTGTAAATTGTAAATATTATTAACTAACTCCGGATCCTTATCATAACTTAATAAAGCATAACGAAAACCTGCATAATCAAAGTAAAACATTTTACTATTTTGATGAATATCATCAATGGCAATATTATAAAAATAATTAATAGCGTTCTTCACAATATTCACCATCCTCATAGTTTTACAAAATCTAAAACACTAGCTCTCCACTACTATTCCATAACTACCAATTGCCAAATTATTACAAACTTTAAGTAACTCAAGCTCATCACGTTTTTCAAAAAACATCTATACTTGCTCATCTAATTTTATGATGTTTTCTAATAGAAAATACTAAAAAGCCAAATTAAAAGCATAATTGGGACATTCATTTACACCCTTTCGCACAATTTGAATATGTTATATTGAGACTAATGAAGGGGTGGATTATATGTGTAATAACAACAATTCAAACGAATGCAGATGTATTGCTGAAATTTTAACTGTTATCAACATCTTACAAGATAATGCTGAATGCGCCGATGCATGTTTAGATACTTGCGACCGTGGTTTCCTAGGATGTGCGGTATCAACCGTAGGATGTAACACTAGACCAATTATGCTATATACCTGCGCAGGCAATGGCACACCATGGTCAATGCCAACTACTAAAGAAAACGTTGACTGCACAACTGTGGGTGTTACATGTTCAAGCGTATTTAGAGTTGAAAAAGTAGATGGTTGTTGTGCAACATTCCGAGTATTAGCAGCCAATACCGATCCAACAACAGTTGACACAATACCTTATGTTGCAACTAACAGTTTCTTTACTATGAACTTAAACTGCGTTTGCGCTATAAGATGCTTACAAGATACATTTGTAGAAGCAGTCTAAAAAAGGCTTTCATACGAAAGTCTTTTTTGCTGGAATTTTTTCACATTACCAACAATTATTATTACTATACTCAAAAACTACTTACGCTTAATATCAATAATTTCCGAAATTGGAATAAGCTCATTATCCATAGTAATTAAATTACTAGCATTTTTCCCAATAATACGTTTAGTAATCTTCCCACTTCTTAACGTAAGTTCTACATCCGCTTTATAAATATAATTAGATGATTTAAATATCTCATTAATTTTTTGATTAATATTTTTAGTTATTTCTCCAGTCGTAACCATTCTCCCAGTGGGCATTCTTTCTTGATCATTTTCGTTTGGCAAAGACGAAGTCATTCGTTCATCAGCTGAATAAAAAATACTTTTATTATTGCCGGCATTCGTCTCAACTTTATTAGCAAACACACTAGGTAATTTTTTTTCCACTATTATCACCTCTCCACTAAATTGTATGCAAATAATTTAATCATTTGATAATAAAACATTTATTTTTTTACCAATAAAATTACCAATAAGTATCCAAAACAAGCTAGAAAAAATTCCAAAACCAATATCTAATATAGATGAAGCATCTTTAAAAAACAAAGTCGTATCAAAAGCTATCACCATCATTAACCATATTGCTGATAACATAAAACCCAAAATAACCATATAAGTAATAACTTTATAACGTTTAAGCAAAAAGGTAATAATTTTTGCCAATGCATAAACACCGGTTAATACCCCTAACAAAAAAGCTAAACCAAAACGCCAATAACTAATATTAAATATATTAACAAAAAAAGAAAGCAATAAATCATAACAGCCCAAAGACATAAAAATAGCTGTACCGCTAATTCCTGGTACAATCGATGAAAAAGCCTCAATTAACCCTAAACAATAAAATAATCCAAAATCACTAAAACTGCCAGTTTCAATATCAAAGTTTTTCCCCAATGATAACCATCCAGCACCAAGTTTAGTAATCCAATATGAAAAAGCAAAAGCAAGTATTAAGATTAACACATGTTTTACTTTTTGTTTCAAGTTAAACGTTTTTTCATTAACTGACAGTTCATTAACAAATTGGCGAACACCGCTAATAATTAAACCAATAAAAAGTAACATAGTTGGTAAATAAAAAACATCTAAAAACCATTTGACACCTCGACTAAATACACTAATTCCAATAAAAATACCAATCACTAATGAAAAAACAAACAATAAATCTGCCCGTTTAATCCAGCGAATATTAGCAATAATAGCCAAAGCTCTTTCATATACCCCTAATAAAATTGCCAACATACTGCCACTTACTCCAGGTATGATTTTTCCAATACCAATAATAAACCCTTTAAATATATTCTTCATCATATTAAAATATATAACTTAAATATAAAAAAATGATTAATTAATTCATCAATCACCATCCAAGAATCAATTAATCATCAAAATAATCAATTTTTACATTTTTACGCACTTTGGACATTACTTCTTGGGCCTTCTTACGTGCTTCTTCCGTTCCATTTAACAAAACTTCATCAACAACTTCCGGATGCATTTCATAATAAGTACGTTTCTCGTGAATCGGCTTCAAAAACTCCATCATATTATGAATAAGTTCTTTTTTACAAGCCACACATCCTCGCTCACCTTTTTTGCATTCCACACAAATATCATCTAAATTCTTACTATCAATAAGTTTATGGTAATAATAAACCATACAAATATCTGGATTGGCAGGATCATCTTTTTTTATTTTTTGTGGGTCCGTAATTGCTCCCATTACCTTTTTAGCAATTGTTGCTTCATTATCTGCCAAAAATATAGCATTACCCAAACTTTTGCCCATTTTATCATTACCATCAAGCCCTTTAATTCGTGGTGTTGAAGAAAGTAATGGTTCTGGTTCTACTAAAGTTTCCCCATAAATTGAATTAAATTTACGCACAATCTCCCGGCACTGCTCGATAAGTGGTAATTGGTCCTCCCCTACTGGGACCAACTCTCCATCAAAAGCTGTAATATCCGCAGCCTGACTAACTGGATATCCTACAAAGCCATAAGTTACGCTTTCACCACTATTACCAAATAAAGCTTTTTTTTGCGCAATTTCCGTTTTAACTGTCGGATTACGATAAAGCCTAGCCATTGTCACCAAATTAGAATATAAAACCGTAAGTTCTGCGATTTCTGGAATCATCGACTGAATATATAAATGCACCTTATCTGGATTAATTCCAATGGATAATAAATCAATCGTCACCTCGCGAACATTCACACGCACCTTATCTGGATTGTTAAAATTGTCCGTGAGTGCTTGAATATCAGCAATCTCCATATAAAAATCATAATCATTTTGAATTTTAAGCCACGTCTGTGCCGCTCCAAAATAATGGCCTAAATGTAATTTACCTGTTGGTCTAAGTCCTGTCAACACTATTTTAGGCACAATAATCACCTCAATCATCCAATAATAAACCAATTATAACACAAATGCTGAAAGACCGCAACGAATCCGCCTTCAATAAAAAGATACTCGCTGCCTAACTACATATAAATAAATAGCTATCAAAAACTCATCAGCAAACAAAGGTATCAATCTTTTAACCCCTTCAAAATCATTCTTACTAATCGCTTCAAAAAATAACTTAATTATTCCTTGCACATTAATAAAATTCCGCACATTTCTTTCTTTTACTCTAGTTAAAACATCGTTTAATTCATTACCCCTAGCTTTTGAAAGCTCATTTAACAAAGCTTTATTAAACGTCCTTATATTATAAATATTATCCTCTGGTAATCCAAAAGATTGACCAGCTTTCTCAATAAGCTTATTAAAGTTTTCATAAGTCAATTTATCTGCTAAAAATGTTTTAAATAAAGAAGTGGACAAAATTTTTCCAATAATCCCCTTGTCAAATCTCTTAACTATCTTATGAACAGTGTCCTCAAAAATAACGCCATACCGTTTATAATTATTAACCAAGCTACGCTTTCTAAAAGTAAAAACATTTCCCTCTAGCTTTCCAAAAGTCTTCATCGTATCATTATAACCAAATCTTATAGCTTCACGAGACCTACTCTTATCAAAAACTAAAAACGGAACAATTTTATTTCTCGGCGTAATAACAGTTATTGGAACATTTAACTTATTAGGTTGCTTAAAACCTACTGCTCTTAAATCAACCGCAATAACCTCTGTAGCCCCTAAATCAATCGCCAAATTAACTGGCATATTATCATAATACCCACCATCAATAAATAAATCATGACCAATTCGATAAGGTTTAAAAGCCGGATAACAAGAAGCTGAAGCTAATACATAATCTTTAACCAAATTAGATTTTAGATTGTTTTTAGTTTTAAATACAGGTTTCCTCTTCGATAAATTATAAGTAACCAAACCATAATCTACCGGCGATGAAAAAAACTTGCGAGGATTATAAACGTCATTTAATAACAATTTTAGTTTTTCTATGTCCAAACCACCATCATTAATAAATGATTTTATATACAGTTTATAAATATCCTTAAGCTCGGGATTGTCACAAATCGGAAAGGAATTTTCATCATATATTAAAGAAAAAGATATTTTCTTCCACAGCCTAATAGCCTTACGCCAATCATTTTGAACAATTAATAATCCATTAATAGCACCAATCGATGTTCCAGTAACTACGTCTGGTCTTTTACCAAGATGACGTAACGCCAAATAAGCCCCTATTTCATAAGCACCTTTGGAACCACCTCCAGATAACACTAGGCCCAACTTTTCATTATTATCACGTTTAAATATCCTTCTCATGTTTGTTCATCACCACTTTCTTCTCTAGCTTTATTAATCAATCCCCAGGTAATCATTAATTGATATAAACCCCAAAATGAATATCATCATTAAATTCACGTTCTGAATTGGCGATTACTTGGCGAACACCATTTTCACCATAATAATATAAAGAATTGCCATTAACAAAATACACAAAATTATCTAAATATATCACACTACGCATATCAGTAGTGGTAAACAAATATGTTTTTATCTTTGTGTTTTGTACATCCGCACGATATACTAAATACTGTTCTTTATCATCAACCATTTGTTTTTTATAATAATAACAATATCCAGTATCCTCTCCAATGCAATCAGCCTTTTCATAACCATTTGGTGCCTTAGTATAATAGTTATCAAATGTTTTTCCTTCCAAAGCATCACTTAATGCCATACTATTCCATTTTCCATTGTAATATTGCAATTTATCCTTGTCCGCTACTTCTTCAACATTTTCATATTTCAGGCTAATTTTATATTGTAATTCAGTCTCCTTATCAAAGAAATAAATTTCATCATCAACAGCGCCTTGCATAATTGTCTCAAAAGAAATATCATCATAACTACGAATTTCTTGAACATTACCATTAATAATATTAACTACATAAAATATCTTAAATCCATATTCTTCGTTATAATTAGCCACAATATAATATTTATCATAAAACAGTTTGACTGGTCTTTTATATACATCATTGTCAAATAATTCCACATTTTCTTCCTCATCATTAAATAAAGTAAGACCTTTATAATTTTCCATAGCAATATAATGATTATCAACAAAATTATCATCATACAAAGTCAAATTGTTCGATAAATTTCTGCCCTTAGCCCTATCCTCATAATTATTAACATCATACCCAAATTTTTTTAAAGAATTAATAAAATCAGCAAATTTACTCTGCGTGTTATCATCTAAATCTTGATAATATGTCATAACATTTTCATTGTCGCTATCACTAAAGCACATAACATCAGTTAAAATTTTATTTCCTTTAAAAATGGGCAAAATGCAAACCATGTCATCTTGTTTTTCATATCTAAGCTTACTAATTACCTTATCATCTTTATTATAACTAACCGGAACTTGAAAATTAAAATTAAAATCCTCATGACTAACTTCAAAATAATAATCATCCTCACCATATAATGATTTTGTTTTTAAAACTTCGTCAACTTCAAAATTCCCTACTGAATAACTAACTTCATGACCGCTATCAAATATATAAAACAATAACTTTAATAAAATAAATATAGCCAATAAAATTCCTAAGGTTTTAAGCAAAAACTTCATAAAGCTAACCTCCTATAACACAATTATATATAATAAATATTTCTTTTTCAAGAAAAAAGAGAAACTATTCTATGTCCCTCTCACCATGTACAGCCATATCCTTGAGTTCTGAATTAAGTTCAGCTCGTTCTTCATCAGTAAGCTCAGTTTCATATTCGCGCTTTTTCTGAAACATATATTTCGAAATAACAGTTTCAATTTCTTGCAATGAATCTTTAGATAAATTAGAAAGCACAACAGTCTCTTTAACAGTATCGATGATAACCCTTCCCCAAATAAGCCCCATTTTTACTGTTAAATCATTAAATAAATCCGGAGTAATACTATAATAAAAATAACCAAAAATCAAACGCTTTTGTGCTAAAATGATTCGCTTATTTGTCACTACCACTACAAACGTACTAATAATATCAAACGAACTAGCACCTTTTTGAGCGGCAAATGCATATAATACCTCTTCATCGTCATTAATATGTTCTTCAGCCACCCTAGAATGAGCCTTTAAACGCCAAGCAATCGTTAATGGATGTCTATCAGCAAAATCACAGACTTTTTGATAAACATCATTTTTCTTTCCCATAAATATCACCAACCTTCTAAAACATCAAGTAAATAAAATTGCTAAAACTTTATTATATTATATACTAATTACTAAAAATAATCAATCTTAACAAGTCCTTAACACTAATGAAAAACCATAAATAAAAAAACTATTATTTTTGTCAAATAGATGTTAAAATATATATATAAAGTAAGGTGATAATATGCGAAAATCCAAAATAATACTCAAAAGTATCCTCGGCCTCATCATTGCACTATTAGTCGCTTTAGGTGTTTATAATCAAGATGAAATAGTAAATTTATTCCAAGATAACAATCAAAGTGACAAGACAAATGTCCAATCTAATACCACGCAAAGCTATGACATGGACGCTATTCCTGCCTACGCTGGCCAAAACTATGTTGTAATTAATGATAACAAGCCAGAATTTACTGAACAAGATTACACCACAGAAACCTTTGAAAACTATAGTGAACTTGATTCATTAGGCAGATGCGGAGTTGCTTACGCCAATATCAGCCAAGACACTATGCCAACAGAAGAAAGGGGTAGCATTGGTATGATTAAACCAACTGGCTGGCACACCATAAAATATGATAACATTAATGGAAAATATCTATATAATCGTTGCCACCTTATTGGTTATCAATTAAGTGGTGAAAATGCTAATGAAAAAAATCTCATCACCTGCACTAGACAAATGAATACTGAGGGCATGTTAGACTTTGAAAATCAAATTGCTGAATATGTTGAAAATACTGGTAATCATGTTTTATACCGTGTTACTCCTGTTTTTGAAGAGGACAATCTTTTAGCTACCGGCGTTCAAATGGAAGCAATGTCTGTTGAAGATAAAGGCCAAGGAGTAAGTTTTAATATTTTTGTCTACAACGTTCAAGACGGAATTGAAATCGATTACAGCAATGGTGATAGCCACCAAAAAGAATAATTTTATAAAACAAAAGAACAATAATAATATAAATACCCTATTGTTCTTTTTTTCCTTTTAATTGGTAATAACGTCTATTAAATCATAACTTAATCACTTACTCTAATATAAACGCCATCCACCTTTTTATAAACTCGTTTAGCGTTTTTTGATATTTTTTTCTGTATTTCATCGGCCAAATCATATCCTAGCATTTCCGACAGGCTCATTAAATAAATGGCAACATCGGCTAACTCTTCATTCAAATCATCTTTTTTCTTTCTATAGGCCTCAAAAGCCTCTGCAACTTCTCCATATAAAAGACAAAACTCTTTTTCTACGTTTGTCGTATTAAATCCTTTTTCAAGTTTATTTTTCCATATTTCCTTTTGCATTTGTTTTAAATCCATATACTTTTCTCCTTTAAACAAATCATATATATCAATTATCGTGATTTACTTGGAGTTTCTTTTATTAATCCAATACCATCAGCAACCATATCATACGTTCTATTAAAACTAGGATTAGTTTCTTTGATATATTGTACTTTCCCAAAATCACGTACAAAGCCAGGAACTAAATTTAAGATACTTTCAGCTTGCCTCAAGCTAGGGAAGCGTTCATTCTCATTTAACGCTAATACTTCTCCCAAAAATGTTTTGACTGTCGCTTCTCTTTCATCAATATTTTCTATCATTTCAAACTGCTCTTGAAATCTCGATAAAAAAGCGATTATCTCGGCCTTACTTAATAATTCTATCCTCTCCTTAGGAAGGTCCCCAATCGGGAAATTGTTTATCATAGTTAACATCTCTATATTACTCATTTTATCTTCCTTTCTAAAAAGATAACTAAATCGGTTAGACTAACATAACTTTAGATAAAATATCACGTTAACAGTATAACATATGACCGGCTATACTAACAACATCTTCAATGCTTACATCTACTTTTATCTTCCCACCTTCTAATTAATAGCCAGATTGATTTCCTCTATTAAATTATCATTTTTAAATTAAAAAGGAGAGAACACACTAAACCATGGTTCACGCCTTTT